>JAYVGH010000197.1:0-10023 GCA_043772435.1 Bacteroidota bacterium | reverse complement strand
AGTTATACTAGTATAGGGTCCTGCAGTTGCTGGTGCCGAATACCATTGATAGGTTATACCACAGCCTTGAGTATTGCCACTTAATGTTAAGGTAGTAGGATATGTACTGCAATAAACGGATGTAGATGCGGCGGCGCTACCAGCAGTAGGACTACCAGAACAGGAAACAGGATCCCAGCGATAAACCTGATTAGTAGCAGGCTTAGTACAAATATTTGTAGTTTCTATAGCTTTTGATGCTGTAGGTGAGGCGCCTGAATTATCTAATGAATAAAAATCGCCTGCGGTAATACCGCCTAAGCCAATTGATGCCCCATTACACACAACTGCAGTACCATTTTGTAAATAACAAAACTCAATCCGGTTAGTAGTTTCAAATAATTTTACCTGAAAGGAAATAACAGGTCCAGAAGCAGTATAGGACCATAACATATTTTTCCATTCCATTGTAAAAACCCTGTTTGGCGTTACACCTGCTACTAAATAATTTACGTTGCCAGTAGCATCTGTTTTTAAATCATCCCATAAAGGAGCAATCATAGGCCTGTTAAAATTCGCTGCTGTTAAATCGTTTGTAAGACCGGTTCCAGTGGTTGTAGTATTAAATGTCATCCAACCATTGGTACTTACCCTTACCCTGGTGTAATTTGTACAACCAAAGTTAAAATTAAAACCAATTACGATATTGCCGCTAGTGGCATCATCTACACTAGCACCATGCACAACCGTACTTGTGGCGTTTGCTGTATATGGATTCGTTAAAGCAGAAAAATTATAAGTTATTTGTGATTTAACTCCAAAGCTTGCAAGTAATGTAAAAAGTAACAATCTTATCTTCATAATATTTAAATTTATTTAGAAAGTAATAATTTAATATCAGGGGATATTTTAGATTCATAAGTAAGACAATCCCTTAAAATATCTTTAAATGAATCTTCCTTCAAATATAATTTAACACTGTAATTAATTTTCTTTTCAACAACAGAAAATAAGTCTTTAATGTCCTTACCCGAGGCATTTTCAAACATTAAAATATAAACATTTAACGTGTTACAAAACATTAAAATTTTGCAATCGTCAATAGATTCAATTTGAGAATTAATAGACGCCAACGTTACAGGATCTTTTTCTTGTAAATAAATAGTCATATACAAAGTATCACTCGGCGTTATTTTCACATTTGAGCCTAATAGACTTGTTTTTACTAAAAAAAGAAAAAATAAACATGATAATGCTTTCATTCTGATAATATTAATTTATAAACGTATGCATTAATTTCTTAAAAAGCAAGTATTTAAGTAAATATTTATATATTTCACCAGTGAAAAACTATTCCATAAGCAAAACCGCCTTTATAAAGTTTGAACAGTGCCAAAAAGCATTTTTCTTGTATAAAAATCATCCTTATTTAAGGGATAAACTAACTGTAGATACCCAACTTACTTTTCAACGTGGCCATGATGTTGGTTTTTTTGCCCAACAGCTTTTTCAAAATGGTATAGATGTCTCCCAAAAAACAAAAAATGCTTTAGGTGCCGAGCAACTAACCCAACAATTAATTGAACAAAAAATACCCATAATTTACGAAGCTACTTTTATTTACAACGGTGTTTTGGTAATGGTTGATATTTTATGTTTAGAAAATAATGTTTATAAAGCCTACGAAGTAAAAAGCTCCATAAAAGTTTCTGAAGTTTATTTAAAAGACGCTTGTTTGCAATACTATGTTTTAAAAAATGCACTACAAAATTTTGATGATTTGTTTTTAGTAACGCTTAACTCTGATTATGTTTTAAATGGAGAAATAAACCCTAAATTATTATTTAAAAAACGTAGTGTAAAAAAACAAGCCGAACAAAATTTGCAATTTTTTGATGATAAAATTAACCAGGCACATTTAATTTTAGAACAAAATAAAATTCCAAACATAGCCATTGGTAAACATTGCTTTAGACCATATTTATGTGATTACCATAACACTTGCTGGAAAAATAATATTTTAGAAAACAGCATTTTTAATTTACCTCGAATAGGTAAAGATAAATTGTTTGAGTGGTTTGATAGCGGTATTACCGAAATAAACGAACTAAGCAACTCACAATTAGAAACCGAAATTAACATACAAATTAAAACAGCTTTTGCTAAAAATATTGCAATAATAAATATCGAAAATATTACTTCATTTTTAAATACAATACAAAAGCCCTACACCACTATGGATATGGAGATTTGGAGTACCGCCATACCGCAGTTACAAAATACCAAACCCTACGAACAAGTGCCTTTTTTGGCTTGTTTTTATAATGGTACTGAACACACTTATTTTATTACAAAACATACCGATGATGATAGATATAATTTCGCGTTACAATTAATTGAACACACAAAAAATTATAACAGTATTTTAGTGTACGATAAAACAATGGAAATTTTGGCTATTAATAAACTAGCTGGCTTATTCTCTAATCTAAAAAACGATTTACACTTGCTATGTACCAAAATAGTAGATGCTTATCCAATAATTGGAAATTTCGATTACTATCATCCAAAATTTAAAACTAACTTTTCTCTTAAAGCGGTAACAGAAGTATTATTTCCTAACATTTCTTACTCAAAAATTCAATCAGGGTTACAAGCTATGGCATATTTCGAAAATTATAGAAACAGTGCCAACTTAATTGAAAAAGAAGAACTAAAACAAAGTTTAATAAACTATTGCCAAACAGATACTTTAGCAACATTTGAATTGGTAAATTTTTTAAAGGAATTGAGGTCAAATTAAGTTAAATTGGCTAAATTATCGAATAAAACGCCTTAGTTTATCCATAATTTATAGTTAAATTCGCTCCCCTAAAATGTTAAAAAGACTAGCGTATTTTATTTTAAAATTTAGAATTGCATTAATAATTTTAATTATTGCAATTACTGTTTTTATGGCTTTTTTTGCCAGTAAAATAGAAATTACTTATAGTTTTGCGCGCTTATTGCCTGACAATGATTCGACAAGTATTGACTACGATTTTTTTAAGAAAAAATTTGGTCAGGATGGAACAATTTTAGTTATAGGAATTAATAAAGATAAATTAAACAACCTAAAAAATTACCAAGCCTGGGCTGCTTTGGGCGACGATATAAAAAATTTATCGGGTATAAAAAGTGTAGTATCAATTGCTCGCCTTAATGATTTGGTGCTAAATGACAGCTTGGGTAAATTTGAATTTAAACCTCTAAAAAATCTTAATCCATCATCTCAAAGCGAATTAGAAGATTTATTATTAAAAGTAAGTTCCTTAAAATTTTATGAAGGGATTATTTATAACAGTAAAACAAAGTCTACATTAATGGCAGTTACTTTTTATGAAAAAGATTTAAACTCAAAATCACGCTTAGAAATTGTAGATAACATTAAAAAAGAAATTAAAAAATTTAACGATGTAACCGAAATAGATACATACTCATCCGGACTACCATTTATTCGTACTACAGTTATGCGAAAAATACGCAACGAAACCGGCTTTTTTTTAGGGGTTGCTTTAATTGTTACAGCGTTGCTTTTATTTATCTTTTTCCGTTCGTTATATCCTGTTATTTTTTCATTGTTAGTAGTTGCTTGTGGGGTAATTACTTCTTTAGGAACAATTGTGCTATTCGGCTACAAACTTTCAGTGTTGTCAGGATTAATTCCACCTTTAATAATTGTAATTGGTGTACCCAATTGTATATTAATTTTAAATAAATACCATAGCGAAATAGCTAACGGAAAAGGTAAAATGAATGCTTTGCACATTGCCGTTCAACGTTCAATTACCTCATTATTTTTTGCAAATATTACTACTTCTATTGGTTTTGCTGTGTTTTGTGCTATTCAAAATCAATTGTTGTTCGAATTTGGTTTAATAGCATCAATAAGCGTAATGACCACCTTCTTGTTTTCGGTAATACTAGTGCCAACAATTTTTAGTTTTTTACCTACTCCTTCTTTAAAACATTTAAAACACTTAGATAGAAAACAACTGCGAAACATTTTAGAAAAAGTTGCCGCTATTACTCAAAATTACCGTAAAACAATTTACATTACCGTAGTTGTTATTTGTGTAGTAAGTTTAATTGGATTAGCTAAAATAAGAGCTTTTGGTTATGTGGTGGATGATATACCAAATACCGATGTTTTAAAAACCGATTTAAAATATTTTGAAAATAATTATGGCGGAATATTACCTTTTGAAATTACAATTGATACAAAAAAAGAAAATGGTGTGTTTGCAAATAATGCACGTTGTTTGTATAAAATAAACCGTGCACAAAAATTAATAGCCCAATATCCTGAATTTTCGCGACCTGTTTCAATTGTTGAAGGCGTTAAATTTTTATACCAAACTTATAAAGGTGGCGATGAGAAATATTATAAATTACCTGCCGCTTCCGATTTAAAAACAATAGCAGATTATGTAAAACAAGAAAAAGAAAAACAAAGTCAGCTTGCTTCGTTTATAGATAGTACTAAACGTTACACACGTATCACTGTTCAAATAGCCGATTGTGGTAGCGATAGGGTAAGGCAAATAACGAATGAATTAAAACCCCGTTTAGACAGTATTTTTAATTATAATGAAGATGAAAAAAAATGGCTTTCAAACGAAGAACAATTTATAGTTAAGCTCACAGGTAATTGTATTGTTTTTTTAAAAGGCAACGAATTTTTAGTAGATAATTTGGTTGAAAGTGTTGTGCTGGCAATTATTTTAATTGCCATATTTATGTTAACTCTGTTTACGTCGTTTAGAATGATTTTAATATCAACTATTCCAAGCTTGGTAGCATTAATTATTACTGCAGGTTTAATGGGCTTTTTAGGAATTCCACTTAAACCAAGTACTGTATTAGTATTTAGTATTGCTTTTGGTATTAGCAGCGATGGTACCTTGTATTTTTTAACCAAATACCGTTACGAAATTCGTAAAAATAAATTAAGTATTGGTAATGCTGTAGCATTAACAATTAAAGAAACAGGTGTAAGTATGGTATATACAGCAATTGTTTTGTTTTTTGGTTTTGGAATGTTTGCCTTATCAGGATTTGGAGGAACGCAAGCATTAGGAGTACTAATTTCATTTACCTTATTAGTAGCTTATTGTGCTAATTTAATTCTATTGCCGGCCTTTTTATTATCCTTAGAAAAACGCTTAACCGATAAGGATTTTATTGAAACCAAAAGTATAAACGATACAATAGTTGAAGAGCTTCCTGATAGAGATAAATAAACTAAAGTTAAATAAAAAATTACTCTGTAATTAAAATTTAGAATAAGTTAAAAACTTTAAATTTACCATTTTATAATTTTTAATGAAATTACTTTTACACTACCTCAAACAACATAAAAATTTTTTATTCTTTGCGCTTTTACTTGCAACCATTAACCAGTGTTTTTCGTTATGCGACAGCATTATTACCGGTAAGCTAATAAATAAATTTAGTAGTGCGCACATAGCTCCGGGCGAGGAACATTATTGGAAAACAGGCGCAACGTTTAAATATTTTTCAGCTAATTTAATTTTCTTTTTATCGCTTTCAATAGGAGCCGCCATGCTTTCACGCATTGCGAAAAATTTTCAGGATTATTTTACAAATATTATTATTCAACGTACCGGAGCTACCATGTACACCGAAGGAATAAAAAAAGCATTATCACTTCCATACAAAGATTTTGAAGACCAACGGAGTGGTGAAACGCTTGGCAGGCTCCAAAAAGTAAAATCTGATACCGAAAAGTTTATTACCTCATTTATTTCATTAGTGTTTCAATCACTCATCGGCATTGTGTTTGTAATTGTATATGCTATGAATATTCATTGGTTATTAGGCCCATTGTTTTTGGCTACAGTTCCAATTATTGCATCGGTAAGTTCGTTTTTAGGAAAAAAAATAAAAGCTATCTCAAAACAAATCTTAGGCGAAACTACTGCCTTGGCAGGTGCTACTACCGAGTCGTTACGAAATATAGAATTAGTAAAAAGTTTAGGTTTGGTAAATCAGGAAGAAGACCGCTTAAACAAAACTACCTTAAAAATTTTAGGATTAGAACTGAAAAAAGTACGTTTTATACGTTCACTAAGCTTTATACAAGGCACTACAGTTCATTTCGTTCGTACTTGTTTAGTGTTTTCGCTTTACTGTTTTTTGTTTAACGATGTAATTAAAATAGGAGATTTAATTACCTTAATGTTTTTCTCATTTTTTATTTTTAACCCATTGCAAGAGTTGGGTAATGTTATTACAATTTATAACGAGACAAAAGTGAGCATGGATAATTTTTCTAAATTAATTAATTCAAAATCGGAAGAAGTACCTGAGCACCCAAATACATTTGGTAGTATAAATGAAGTGGAATTTAAAAACGTATCCTTCGGGCATAAATCATCTGAGGGTTTTGCTGTAAAAGATATTAGTATAAAAATTGAAAGTGGCAAAACCATTGCCTTTGTAGGTCCTAGTGGTAGTGGAAAAACAACCCTTGTTAAATTATTATTAGGGCTTTACAAACCCGATGTTGGAGAAGTGTTGTACAACAACATAAATTCCAATAATATAAATTTAAACGAATTACGTTTACAATTAGGCTTGGTAAGTCAAGATTCACAATTATTTAGTGGCACTATAAAAGATAATTTATTGTTTGTAAAACCAAGCGCAACAGAAACAGAAATTTTAGATGTGTTAAATAAAGCCGCTTGCCAAAATTTATTAAAACGCGCTAAAGATGGCATTTACACTACCATTGGCGAAGGTGGTATAAAGTTAAGCGGAGGAGAAAAGCAGCGTATTTCCATTGCCCGTTCTTTATTACGACAGCCAAAATTATTAATATTTGATGAGGCTACTTCAGCTTTAGATTCATTAACCGAAGAAGAAATTTCGGAAACAATTAGAGAAATTAGCGCCAACAAAACTCAGATTACAATTTTAATTGCTCACCGTTTAAGTACTATAATGCACGCAGATACAATTTTTGTTTTAGAACAGGGAACTATTATTGAAAATGGCAAGCACGGCGATTTATTAGACGAAAAAGGCTTGTATTACGCCATGTGGAGACAGCAAATAGGTGAGAGAAAAAAATAGTATACAACACAGTACTACCCTTTTTAACACAAAAAAACTTTTACACAAAATTTTATGAGGACATAAAAAGCCTACCTTACCTACATCACAAACTGATTATAATTCTTCAGATTTCCACTGTTTGATTGGAATTATGAAATTGTTAAAGTTAAGCCACTTAAATTTAAATTCTTAATATGGCTGCATAATTTTATACGTTTTTCTGCAGTTCATTTGGAATTACTTTACTAATTGCCCCAAAACCCCCTTCTATATTTATTAATTGCTCATAGCCATTTGCCTTTAAAACAGATGCGGCTATCATACTACGTAAACCACCTGCGCAATGCAAATAATATGGTTTGGTTTTATCTAAAGTGTTTTTCCAATCGTTAATAAAATCAAGGGGATTACTTTCAGCTAAAGCTAAATGCCCTCCTTCAAATTCGTTTGGTTTACGTACATCAAGGGTACAAATATCATTTGAATATAATTTAGAAAATTGTTCAGCATCAATGTTTTTGATTTTAGAAATTGGTTTATGTTCTGTTTTCCAACTATCAAAACCACCTTGTAAATAACCCAAACAATTATCGTATCCAACGCGCGATAACCGCATGATGGTTTCCTCTTCTCTTCCAACAGGGGCAACAATTAAAATGGCTTGGTTAATATCGTTAATTAAAGTGCCTACCCATGGGGCAAATTGCCCGTCAATACCAATAAATAATGAGTTTGGAATGTGTCCTTCCGAAAATTCTTTGGGCGTGCGAACATCCAATATTAAAGGATGGCGTTCGTCTTTTATAATTTCAAATTCGTAAACCGAAAGCATTTTTGTACCTTGAAGCATTACATCATTAAAATTTTTATAACCCTTCATATTAAGGTTTGCATTTTTTACAAAATACTGTGGCGGCGGCAAAATACCGGTAGTTAATTCTGCAATAAATTCGTTTTTACTAATATTTTGTAATGCGTAATTTACTTTTTTTTGATTCCCTAATGTATCAAAAGTTTCTTTACTCATATTTTTACCACAAGCGCTACCTGCGCCATGTGCAGGGTATACAATAATATTATCTGGTAATGGTAATATTTTGATATGTAAACTATCATATAACATTCCTGCCAAATCAAACTGTGTTAGATTGCTACTTATTGCTAAATCGGGCCTGCCAACATCTCCAATAAATAAGGTATCGCCTGTAAAAATGCAATGCGGAGTATTGGTTTCATCTAGCAACAAATAAGTTGTACTCTCAAGTGTATGTCCTGGTGTATGAATGGCTTTAAGGGTTAAACCTCCAATTTTAAATTCTTCATTGTCTTTTGCATTGTAGCTTTTATAAGTAGTATTTGCAGTAGGACCAAAAACAATCTGTGCATCGGTTGCAGTTGCTAAATCTACATGCCCGCTAACAAAATCGGCATGAAAATGCGTTTCAAAAATATATTTTAAAGTATCGTTATTTTGTTTTAATAAATCTAAATATGGTTGTGTTTCACGCAAAGGGTCAATAATAGCGGCTTCGCCCATGTGCGAAATATAATAGGCCCCTTGGGCTAAACAATTAGTGTATAGTTGTTTTACTTGCATATCATAAATTTAAGTGTTTAATATTTTCTTTACAAGAAAATTAACATAGATTTTAATTTGATTTTATTTTTTAGAGGTTATCATAAAATCCTTTAAATAAAAAGGCTCAAAATAAACAACATCTTCAAACTGTTTATTTATAATTTTTTGGTATGAAAGATTAACCATATTTTTAGCCGAAGGTTTTACTTCTTCAATAAAATTGGCATTTGGCAATGCACTTAATAATTCTTTACACTTTGGCATTCCATCGCCAAAAAAATAAATTGAAGAATACTTTTTATATTTTTCAATGGATTGTTCATCTACAATTAAAGCTTCGGTTGGTAAATCTTCGTTTAAATTAAAATCATAAACAGCAGTATAAACTTCCATTCTTCGGGCATCCAACATAGGACAATAAAAATATTTTTCATTTTTATTTTTAATACAATTAGCTAATATCTGCAATGTGTTAATACTTATTAATGGAATATTTAAAGCATAACAAAGTCCTTTTGCCGAGCTAACACCAATGCGCAAACCGGTATATGAACCAGGTCCTTTACTTACCGCAACAGCATTTAAATCATTTGGATTTAAATTTGTTTCGGTTAAAAGTTCTTTAATAAAAACATGTAAGTTTTCGGCGTGTGAATAGCCATTATCAATTTCTTTTGAGGCTAGTAATGTATCATTTTCTGATATACTAACCGAGCACACAGTTGTTGATGTTTCTATATTTAATATAAACGCCAATTATTTATCGGTTTTATAGAGGTCGTCTTTTTTTACTATTTTAACCTTAGTACCTTCTTTTAAAGTTTTTGATACAGCACTATAAGGGCCACAAATAATTTCTTCTTTATTTTTTAACCCGCTCAGTATTTGTATAAAATCATTGTCTTGTATACCTGTTGTTACTTCAACTTGTTTACTGGTGCCATTATTTAAAATAAAAACATATTCTTTAATTTTTTCATCCGATTTACTTTTTTCTTTTTCTTTGTCCTCGTTTTCGTTTTTTACTTCAATTTGAGGCTCGTCTAATTCGCTATTGGCTTGTATAGAATCTTTATTACGTGTAGTAACCGCTTGAATAGGTATTGCAATGGCATTAATAACTCTTCTTGTTTGAATATCAACACTGGCACTCATTCCGGGTCTAAATGGAACCGGATTTTTATCATCAATTAAATAAGCGTAAGATTCACGCACTAATCTTATTTTTACAACAAAGTTTGTTACCTGATCAACCGAAATACCATTTGAATTTGAAGAGTTTGCAATTTCAGTTACAATGCCTTTAAATTTTTTATCCATGTAGGCGTCAACTTCTATAAGTG
>JAYVGH010000196.1:0-2120 GCA_043772435.1 Bacteroidota bacterium | reverse complement strand
CCCAGCCTATTTAGTTAGTGTAGGTTATATGGATCCTGGAAATTGGGCAACCGATATTGCAGGAGGCTCGCAATTTGGCTACCAATTAATTTGGGTTTTGCTAATGTCTAACCTAATTGCGCTGTTGCTACAATCGTTAAGTGCCCGTTTGGGGATTGTTCGGGGGCTTGATTTGGCGCAAGCATCAAAAAACGAATACCCAAATTGGGCAAACATACCTTTATACATTTTAGCACAAATTGCAATTATTGCTTGCGATTTGGCGGAAATTATTGGTATGGCCATAGGCTTAAATCTGTTATTTGGGTTGCCCTTAATTTGGGGAATTGTGATTACCGTTTTCGATACGTTATTACTACTTTTTTTACTAAAGCGAGGTATGCGTACTATGGAACGATTTATAGTTTCGATGGTTTTTATTATTGGCATCGCTTTTTTTGCCGAAATGCTTATTGTAAGCCCCGTTTATACTGATGTTTTTAAAGGATTTATTCCAAGTTCATTAAATAGCCAAGCACTATATATTGCCATAGGTATTATAGGGGCTACAGTTATGCCACATAATTTATACCTTCATTCATCATTGGTGCAAACCCGAAAAATAGTACGCACTAATAAAGGTATTAAAGAAGCTCTTAAGTTTAATTTTATTGATACCGCCATTGCCCTAAACTTGGCATTTTTGGTAAACTCGGCTATTCTGATTCTAGCCGCTGCTGCCTTTTATGTAAACGGCCACTACCAAGTTGCCGAAATACAGGATGCTTATCGTTTGCTCGAAAAAATATTTGGAAAAGCAGCCCCAACTCTTTTTGCAATTGCGTTAATAGCATCGGGCCAAAGCTCAACTATTACTGGCACTTTGGCGGGGCAAATTGTTATGGAGGGGCATTTAAATTTACGAATTGAGCCTTGGCTTAGGCGATTAATAACTAGATTGTTAGCAATTATACCTGCATTTTGTACTATTTTATTTTTTGGGGATGAAGCCTTAGGTAGCCTTTTAATTTTATCGCAAGTGGTATTAAGTTTACAGTTGGGTTTTGCCATTATACCCTTAATTCATTTTAATTCGGATAAAAAATTAATGAATGGCTTTGCAATAAAAAATTGGGTAAAATTACTGGCTTGGCTAAGTGCCTTAATTATTATTGGGCTAAATATTAAGTTGGTATTTAGCCAAATTACCATTTGGATAAACACAGCCAGTAGCTACACTTTTATAATTTACTTAGTAGTTATACCAATTGCTTTGGCTTGTTTTGGATTGTTAATTTATATTTTTATTAAACCCTTTATTAAATCAAATTCTTTTCTAAAAAAACAATTGCCACATGGCGAAGCTTTACACATACATACCGAGCGTAAAATTGAATATAAAAATATTGGTATTACTATTGATTTTTCGGGTAATGATGAGAAAGTGATAAATAATGCATTAAACCAAGGAGGTAAAACTGCACAATATACTTTTATTCACATTGTTGAAACCGCCGGTGCTACCTACCATGGCAATAAAGTTATGGATAGGGAAACCCAATTAGACGAAACCAATATTCAAAAATATACCACAAATTTGGCAAATATGGACTATCAATGTCAATATAAAATTGGTTATGGTGGCACTGCATCGGCTATAGCCAACATTGTAGCAACCAATAAAATTGATTTTTTAGTAATGGGAGCCCATGGTCATAAAGGTTTTAAAGATATTATATTTGGTACAACTGTTGATTCAGTACGCCATAAAATTAAAGTGCCGGTGTTAATTGTGAATTAAAGTTTATCTGTCTATTAAAATAAAAAATTTATTAATTTCTAATTTTAATTTGAGGGTTTTTTCACACTTTTCGCTAAATATTTTATTACTCTTTTTATCTCCCCAATCCGCCTTTCGGGCCTAGCTGTCAAGTGCTATTTGTAACTAATAATTTTCAATTACTTTAAAACCCGAGTTCGATTAATAAATATTGTTTTGATAATGATTAGGGCGTTTCCTGCCTTCTGGTGGGCAAGGTAACACGCCGTCCGCTGTATTTTTTTTTATTTGTCTATCCCTCTCGGCTCATGAAGGGGGGAGATTTGGAGTAAAAAAAGGAAGCCTGCCTGCCAGACAGGCA
>JAYVGH010000195.1:0-59556 GCA_043772435.1 Bacteroidota bacterium | reverse complement strand
ATGGTAAGACCCTGTGGATTAAACAAGATTTTAATAATTTAACATACGAAGTACACTTAAAAAAAATACATTCTTAAATATGAAAACAAAACTTCATATTTTATTTACATTAGTATTAGTTATAATATTTTTTGTAACCTGCAAAAAATATCCTCAAGATGATCCCTCTCTTAGATTAAGAACTGTATCTAATAGAATCCATGGCACCTATGTTTTAGAAAAATACATTGTAAATGATATTGATTCTACTAATCTAATACCTCCATGCGTAGCTTTTAACACATTAGATTATGGCAAAGCCGACGGCAAATACTATTTTGTTTTTAACAAAGTAGGCTTTATTAAAGGAATGGATGGGGATGGATTATATGGATATGGCGGGGCACACAAAGAAGTGATATATAAAGGTTATAACTATAATCCAGGAGGAGGAAGATCAGTCTTGAGCCCATTTAAAGGCAACGGCGGCGGTTGGCAGATACTAAAATTAAAAAGGTCTGAATTTTATATTAAACAAACCTATTCTACTTTCACAACAGAAGTTCACTTAAAAAAAATTCATAAAATCTAAAATTATATTTTATAAAAACATAAGAATAGATTAGTACTTAATTTGCTTCGTAAGCTCCTATGCTAACAGAAGTAGTATTTCTTGGTGAGCCAGGTCCATTTAAATCAAAAGGAAATTTACCTGCATCTATTGTAGCTTGGCTGTTTACAAAGTTTTTCACTTTAATTTCACCGGGATACAATTGAAAATCGTACTT
The DNA here is from genome assembly GCA_043772435.1 of Bacteroidota bacterium. Taxonomy (GTDB): domain Bacteria; phylum Bacteroidota; class Bacteroidia; order B-17B0; family Aurantibacillaceae; genus Aurantibacillus. The sequence continues at coordinate 58,789 of JAYVGH010000195.1, read as the reverse complement.
GTTGGGGTCTTTAAACGCTACAGATGATGTACCGGTTCTAATATCATTTAGATAAACCGCAGTATTAGTAACACTTGCAGTAGTTTTTAACCAACAGTTACTAAACTTAAGTTGGGGCTGAAAAGCCATATTTGTATAATCTAAATCTAAATTAATTTCGTTGGCAAGCTTTCCTTCAATTATGCAATTCCCGAAATAACAACTATCTAATGGCAACACCTGAGGTAAACCTGTGTAATTATTTATGTTTACAGTTGGTTTTTCTCTTGCCTTATCCTTACTCCAAAAATTGGCAAAAGTACAATGCAAAAAGGTGTATTTTCCGCCTAATAATATGTTTAAACTGTATTCCTGACAATTACTAATTACATTGTTTCCGCCATAAACGTTAAAACCGGATGCATACAAACCCCACAAACTCATGTTTTGAATTTTAGTATTGGTTATTTTTAACCTGCAAGGGAACGTTAAATCGTTATAAAAATTATCAACCTGCACACCAATGTAGCCGTTTTTAATAATGGCATAATCAATGCTGTTATCTACGCTTCCTTCATTTATCCATATTCTATCCCACTGCCCCGGTTCATCAGCATAATCTTTCTCGCGTCTGGCTCCCTGAAAAAATACCTCATTACCTTTTTGTCCTTTTACTTGTAAACAACCGTATCGGTAAACCCACAACGCTGCTTTGTAATTAAAATAAACGCGTACACCTGCATTTATTATTAAAGTTTGAGCGCTGTCTACCACTAAATAACCGTAAATAACGTGTGGTTTATCATTTGTCCATGTAACAGTAGTATTAGGTGTAGCGGCAATGATTGAATACGGCAAATAAGTGCCGTCTTTAAATTTAATGGCGTCGGTAGGGCGATGATAATAGGCATCTTGTCCCCATGCCTCTAAAGCAACTGATTGTGTATTTCCATTTACCGAAAAAATAAGTTTATCGCTAACAATAAAAGGTAAACCGCCACCCGGATTAATATTTACCTGAATAAAAATATACATACTGTCGTTAGCGGCAATTTCAATATCTTGAAAAGAAATACCCTTTGCCCCATCAACATTCACAATAAATTGCGAGGAAGACCCATTTTGCAATTGAATATTAGAAATTTTGATTTTTTGATTGTTTTTATTTATAACACGTATATTGCGAGTGCTGGAGCCAATAGAGGTAAAAACAGTATCAAATAAAACAGAATCTTGCGAAAAATGTACTATGGCGCTTGAATCGGTAATCAATTTATCTTTTTTACACGAAAAAAATGTTGCTACTAAACTAGTAAGTAAAACAAATTTTATTATTATGGAGCCAAATTTCATTTTCACAAATATAAACGTATAAAAGTTAAAATTAGTATGCTTTTTTGTATCTTTTTGTTTGGCATTATTTAGTTATCTTTGCACCAAAAAAAAATGTTTAGTTATTAGTGTTTAGTTTTTAATAACACGCTCTATTTAAAACTAAACACTAAAAATTAAAAACTAATTTGAAACACTGGTACAAAATATTATCTGTTATTTTAATTAGTTACACCCTTATTTTTGGGCTTTTAAATACCGTGCCCCGTTTAGATATTTTAAATGAAACCATTCGCAATGTGTTTTACCATGTGCCTATTTGGTTTGCCATGTTATTTATGATGACTGTATCGTTAGTTTATAGTATAATTGCTTTACAAAAAAACACTTTAAAAAATGATACAAAAGCCTATAATGCGGCAGTTGTGGGTTTCTTTTTTGCTATACCCGGCATTACTACCGGCTCGCTATGGGCAAAATATACTTGGGGTACCTGGTGGACGTTTCAAGACCCAAAACTAAATGGGGTGGCTATTAGCATATTAATTTATTTAGCATATTTTATTTTACGAAGCAGTTTAGAAGATGAACAAAAACGTGCAAAAATTAGTGCCGTATATAACGTATTTGCCTTTGTTATGATGAATGTGTTTATAATGGTACTACCTCGTTTAACTGATTCGTTACACCCCGGTAACGGCGGTAATCCCGCATTTGCAAAATACGATATGGATAATGGCATGCGACTGATTTTTTACCCTGCCGTTGTTGGATGGATATTATTTAGCTTTTGGCTATTTGAACTAAAAAACAGAATAAGTGTTATAAAAACAAAATTAGATGATTAAAAAAATTTCATTATTTATATTTTTAATGGTTAGTATGTTTGCTGAGTCACAAACCGCTAGCGAACCTCAAATGGCTGATATGTTTAGAGATAACGGCAAAATATATGTTGTTATAACAGTTATTGCTATGATATTTGTGGCGATTGTTTTGTTTTTAGTGAATTTAGAACGAAAAATTAAAAAGTTAGAGAAAAGATTGAAAGAATAAAAACTGGGTTAATTTCCTCCCCCTGCCCCCCTCAAGAGGGCGAAACTGTGTGGGCAAAAACATAAAATTAAAAAATGAAAAAATTACACATCGTTGGAATTATAGTGATAGCAGTAGCAATAGGCGTTATTTTTATTTCGCTTAAAAATACCAGTACTTACGCCGATTTTACCGAAGCCATTAATAATCCCGATACAGAATATCATGTGGTAGGCAAATTAGATAAAACACAACCGCAAATTTACAATCCAAAATTAAATGCTGATGAGTTTTTATTTACATTAATAGATAACAAAGGCATAGCTAAACCCGTAGTATTGCATAAAAGCAAACCACAGGATTTTGAAAAAAGCGAACAAATTGTTTTAATTGGCAAAATGAAAGCCGGTGAATTTCATGCCAACGATATTTTAATGAAGTGCCCAAGTAAATACAACGATGGCAAAACTCAAATAAATTAAATTAGACATTGAACTCAATTAACAACTTTGGCGAACGGCTTTGGGCAGGCAATTTAGGAAATGCCTTTGTGGTTTTGTCTTTTATTGCTGCGCTTTTATCATGCGTTACTTTTTACCTTTCTTACAAAAATACTGCATATAAAAAAATAGCACGTTGGGCGTTTAACGTTCATGGTTTTTCGGTGTTAGGTATTGCGGGCACTTTATTTTTTATGTTATTCAATCATTTTTTTGAATACCAATACGTTTTTCAACACAGCAACACAAGCATGGATATGAAATACATCATGTCGTGTTTTTGGGAAGGACAAGAAGGCAGTTTTTTATTATGGACGTTTTGGAATATTGTTTTAGGTTGGATTTTAAAACGGCAACTTAAAAATGGAGAGTGGGAAGCGCCAGTAATGACGATGTTTGCGTTAGTACAAGTTTTTTTAGCGAGTATGTTGTTGGGTATTTATTTTGGAGATTATAAAATTGGCACTAACCCATTTTTATTATTACGCGAACATGCCGACAGTATGAATCTTCCGTTTTTACAAAGTACTACTTACCTTTTAAAAATAGATGGTAGAGGTTTAAATCCATTATTAATGAATTATTGGATGACCATTCATCCGCCCACTTTATTTTTGGGCTTTGCCTCTACCCTTGTGCCGTTTGCTTTTGCCATTGCTGCCTTGTGGAACAGAGGTTACAGCAACTGGCAAAAAATCGCATTACCGTGGACTTATTTTGGCATTTTAATTTTAGGCATTGGTATTTTAATGGGAGGCGCATGGGCTTACGAAGCCCTAAGTTTTGGCGGTTTTTGGGCTTGGGACCCGGTTGAAAATTCAAGCCTTGTGCCTTGGTTAATTTTGGTTGCTGCCGGACATACAATGATCATTAATAAAAACAAAGGCGGCAGCTTATTCACCACTCATTTTTTAGCCATTGGTGGATTTTTATTGGTACTTTACTCTACGTTTTTAACGCGCAGTGGCGTGCTTGGAAACGCTTCTGTACATGCTTTTACCGACTTGGGCATGACAGGGCAATTAGTACTTTATGTTTTGACGTTTATTTTCATCAGCGTATTTTTATTAATTACCAATCAATTATTTAGAGTAAGTTATATAATTGGGTCTTTACTTATATTATTTTTTGGGATTCTTTACGGTTACAAACGTATTTTATTAATGGGTTGGATTGGCTCGTCAATAATAATTACCGGCATTTCGTACTACAAATTTTTTCCTAAAGAAAAAGAAGAAGAGGAATTATATTCACGCGAATTTTGGATGTTTTTAGGCTCATTGGCTTTTTTATTATCCGGTTTAATTATTACTTATTTTACTTCTATTCCCGTAATAAATAAACTATTTGGTACGGAATATGCGCCACCAAAAATACCGGTTTATAATACCTGGATGGTACCTTTTGCTATTATAATAATGCTGTTAATTGCGGTATCTCAATTTTTAAAATATAAAAAAACAAACGCTAAACAGTTTTACAAACGCGTTTCCTACAGTTTTGCATTAGCTGTTTTATTTGGGTTGGTGTGCTCTATCCCACTCTATTTTTTAAATAATTTTTCAAACTCAACCGAAAAATGGAATTTAATCAGTTACTCTTTATTGTTTATAACAGGTTTGTTTTCTGTGTTTTCAAATATTGATTATTGTATAAATATTTTAAAAGGTAACATTAAAAAAAGTGGTGCATCTATTGCACACATTGGCTTTGCTTTAATTTTAGTGGGAGCATTAATTTCAACGTCTAAAAAAACAGTACTGTCAAAAAATACAGCTACAAAAAAAGTTAGCAGTTTAGGACCAGAATACGACGATAAAAAAAGTATACTCTTAACTCAAGGCGATACTTTGCCTATGGGGCCATACTTAATAACTTACACCGGTAAAAAACGCGAAGGCATTAACGTTTACTTTAGTGTAGATTATTTAAAATTGAATAAAAATAATAAACCCGAATTTGATTTTACATTAGTGCCGCACGTACAAGATAATCCGCGCATGGGTAAAGCGCCAGAACCAGCAACCAAACATTATTTAAACAGAGATATTTACACACACGTTACTTATGCCGTTTTAACTATTGATACCACTATAAAGAAAAAAAATGCTTTTGCTTCGGCGAAAAACTACATTGGGCATGTAGGCGATACGTTATTTTCGAGTAATGCCATAATTATTATTGATAGTTTAAGAACAAATTTAAACAAGGAGCAATATCAAAAAAACGATTCGTTATTAGAAGTAACTGTTGTATTAAGAGCAATTGACGCTCAAAGTAACGAGTACAAAGCTTTACCGAAATACATTATAAAAAACAACGTTGTAATTCCACAACAAGATATAATTGAAAAATTAGGCTTAAAATTTGTGTTCTGGAAAATAAATCCAGATGAAGGAACAATTGAAATTACCATGAGCGAAAAACTAGCTAATAACAAAGATTTTATTGTAATGGAAGCATACGTGTTCCCATACATAAATATTTTGTGGCTGGGTTGCTTAATTATGGCTATTGGAACGACCATTGCCATTTTAGAAAGAATTCGTACTTTAAAGTTGAAAAAACAAATTGCATAATTTATTAATTGATAATTTTTTTATTTCCAATTTACGATTAATGCAATTGTAAATTGTCAATCATTTAAATTGTAAATTAATAATTAGTTTTGTATAAATCTGATTATAATTTATAATGGCTACGTTAAAAAAGCAACATATTGTAATTATTGGTTGCGGCAATGTAGCTTGGCATGTAGCTAAACATTTTTCTGAATTAAAAATATTTGAAATTTATGTTTTTAATCATAAACCAAATAATTTATTGCAAGATTTTAAAAAAAAATTAAAATGTTACACTTACATCAATCTTAACGGCATACCATCGGGAGCTGATTATTATTTTATTTGCGTAAATGATGACGTAATAGCGAGAGTAACAAGCAATTTAGTTTTATCAAACCCAAATGCATTGGTAATTCATACCTCCGGGAGTTGCGAATTAAATTTAATTCAATCTACAAATAAACATAAAGGTGTGTTTTACCCAATTCAAACATTTAGTAAAAGTGATACAATACTTTGGGAAAATGTTCCTATTTGTATTGAATCAACAACAAAGGCGGGGTTAAACAAACTAAAAAAAATAGGTAATTTATTCTCTAAAAATATTTTTGTTATTAATTCAATTCAACGTTTAAACATTCACTTAGCAGCAGTATTGGTAAATAATTTTACTAACGCTTTGTATGCCGAAGCGGAACATCAACTAAAAAAAGTTAATGTAGATTTTAAACTTTTATTACCTTTAATTCAACAATCAGGTTTAAAATTAAATTCGCTACCGCCTTTACAAGCCCAAACAGGCCCTGCCAAGCGTAACGATGTAACTGTAATTAAAAAACATTTAGACCTTTTACAAAAAGATAAAGAATTTAAAAAAATATACATTCAATTAACCCGGCTAATTATTAAACAGCAAAATAAATAACATGTTAAATTTTAAACAAGCTCTTACTAAAATTACAACCCTAATATTTGACGTAGATGGAGTAATGACCGATGGTAAAGTTTTAGTAATGGAGAATGGCGAAATGGTTAGAAACATAAATAGCAAAGATGGCTATGCATTACACTTAGCTGTGCAAAAGGGCTACAAAATTGTTATTATAACCGGAGGAAATAACGTTGCTGTTAAAAACGCATTAAGCAGAACAGGTATTACAGATGTTTTTATTAATCAACACGATAAATTACAATGCTACAAAGATTATATTTATGCTAATAATTTAACCGACGAAGAAATACTTTATATGGGCGACGACTTGCCCGATTGGGAAGTAATGAAACGTGTAGGTGTTGCTGCCTGCCCTAATAACTCTGCAACCGAAATAAAAGAAATTTGTCAATATATTTCGTCGTTAAAAGGTGGAGAAGGTTGTGTAAGAGATATTATTGAACAGGTATTGCGCGTACAAGGTAATTGGGAAATTGTAAAATGGTAATTTGAGTCACTTCGAGTAGCGACAAAAGGAGCGTATCGAGAAGTGATTTAAATATTCAATTTTCGATACGTTATGCAAACAAAGGTCAACAAAACTAATCGAACTGACAATTAAAAAATATAAAAAATAATTTGAAAAACATTTTAAATAATAAAGTAATTGCATTCTTAAAATTAATAAGAATTGAAAACCTTATTATGATTGCTTTAACTCAAGTGTTACTTCGTTATTTTGTACTACAAAAAATTTTAGTTCAAAATAATATTGCTTTGGAGTTAAATAATATGTTATTTAATTTAGTAGTGTTAAGCACTGTTTTAATTGCTGCTGCGGGCTATATTATTAACGACTACTTTGATGTAAAAACCGATTTAATAAATCACCCTGAAACGGTGGTATTAGACAAATTCATTAAACGCCGATGGGCCATTATTTTACACATTACCTTTACTATTTTAGGTGTTTTAATTGGTGTGTTTGCCGCATTAAAAACTGGTTATTTACGCTTGGCAATTTTCCATTTTGTGGCGGCAACGTTACTTTGGTTTTACAGCACACATTTTAAAAAACAATTATTAATTGGCAACCTTGTTGTTTCTGTTCTATCGGCTTCGGTAGCCTTTATGCCTTTTGTATTTGAAATGGGAATGATGCAGCAGGTGTATACAAATTTTAATTCCAACCACTGGACTGTTATTTTATCCAGTTTTAAAATCACTTTTATTTTTTCGTTGTTTGCTTTTATAACAAGTTTAGCCCGCGAAATTATTAAAGACATGGAAGATTATAAAGGCGATAAAGAAACCGGAGGTAAAACTATGCCAATAAGTTGGGGGATTCCATCAAGTAAACTTACCTCGTTTTTTTTATTGATTATTACAGCAATTTTATTGTTGGTTGTAGTTTACAACTCATATAAAGCCAATCGCATAATTATGACGATTAATAATAGTTACATACTTGTTGCTTTAATTTTGCCTTTAATCTTATTAAGTATAAAAACGCTGAGGGCAAACAATTCTAGGCATTTTAAACAATGCAGTTTAATGCTTAAATTTGTTATGCTTGTGGGCTTAGCCTATAGTTTAATTTTTTATTACAATTAATTTATGAATACAATAGAAACTACAATTAAAGAATTTCCTTTTCAGTTAATATTAGGCTCGGCTTCGCCTCGTAGGCAAGATTTGCTAAAAAGCCTTGGTTTTGAATTTTTAAATAAGCCCGTTAAGGTTGATGAAACCTTGTGGCCAAAAGATTTACAAGCACAGGAAATTTGTATTTTTTTAGCAGAATTAAAAGCTGACGCGTATGAGGAAGAACTAAAAGAAAACGATTTATTAATAACCGCCGATACCATTGTGTGGTGCGAAGGTAAAGTATATAACAAGCCAAATAATTTTGCCGAAGGAAAAAAAATGTTAGAAACATTAAGCGGAAAAATGCACCAGGTATTTACAGCGGTGTGCTTAAAAAGTGCCAACAAACAAACCACTTTTTTTGATGAAAGTAAAGTATATTTTAAAATATTAAAACCCGACGAGATTGAATATTACCTAACCAATTTTAGCCCTTACGACAAAGCCGGCGGCTACGGGGTTCAGGACTGGATTGGCTATATTGGCATTGATAAAATTGAAGGCAGTTTTTACAACATAATGGGATTACCTGTTAAAGATTTGTTTGAGGAATTGATTAAGTTTTAATTCGTAGACGCTGAGAACTTGTCGAAGCGTTTCAAAGTAGTTCTACGAACTTAATTACTATAGTATTAGCATCAAATTAAATAAGTAACCATTTTCACAATCCACGTTATATAACTATTAAAAAAGCAATTATATATATACTTTTATTAGTAGCACATTTTTCACTATGCTCTCAAAACGTTACCATTAAAGGCAAAGCGCATGTATCTTATGCTAATAAACAAATTCAACTCTACTCCTACTCCGATTTTATTACCAACATTCAGGTTAAAGAAACGCAGGACACCATTGAGAGCGATGGTTTTTTTGAACTTCATTACCAAACCGATTACACACAACCCGTAATTTTAAAAATAGAAAATGTAATTGCAAAATTATACATACAACCCAATTTTATGTATGGCATTACCATCCCCGAAGTAGAAAAAGATTTGGATTATAAAAACGATGCCGAACTGGAAATAAACATTGGCATTATTGGCAAAGACAGTACGGAACTTAACGTACTAACGTTTGACTACCAAGAACAATACGCCAATATGTTTATTTTAAAAAATAACCAGTTTTTATCTCGCCCTCTATTATTTAAAAAAGCGGACTCACTAAAACTTAAATGCGACAAACGTTATAAAAACATTAAAAACGATTACTTTAAAAATTATGTGGAATACTCCATTGCTGCCATAAATGCCAGTGCATCAAGGGGCGAAAATTATTTAATTAATGGCTTTATTATAAACAAACCTATTCAATATAATCATTTTGAATACATGCAGTTCTTCAATACCTGTTTTAATGGGTATGTCACCGCTATGGGATCTACTCATAAAGGACAGTCGCTGTACAACATTATAAATGTACAAGCCAACTGGCAACAATTAAGCGCATTTTTAAAACAAGATAAATTTTTAAAAAGCGATAGCCTGCGCGAATTAGTAGCCATTAAAAATTTATGGCAAATGTATTACAGTGCCGATTTTAGTCCCGATGCTATTGAAGCTATTACTTCGCAATTAAACGTTGCTACTAAAATTACCGAGCATAAAAAAATTACCAATACCATGCTTGTTTATTTTAATAAAATGCAAACAGGCTCTTTAGCACCTGGTTTTAGTGCAAGAAGTAAAGACGGCACTATTGGCAATTTAAACAGTTTTAAAAATAGGTGGATTTACTTAAATTTTTTCTCTACCAAAAATATAGAAACCCTAAAAGAAATGCCAAAAATTGCCGCCCTTAAAAAAAAGTTTGCTGATAAAATAGTTTTTGTAAGTGTATGTTTGGATGACAGCTTAAAAAGCTATATCACTTACTTAAAAGCCAACCCAAAATTTGACTGGACTATTTGGTACAACTACGATAAATCATTAACAAAAACAGCCAAAGAAAATTATTTTATAACGGGCACCGAAGGTTATTACTTGATAAATAATTTTGGTTATCTGGCGCAATCTCAGGCACCATCACCCAGTGGTGGCATTGAGTATAAATTGAACAGCATTTTTAAGGTTAAAACTAAAACTACTAAGACGGGGATTAGGTAGATTAAACCCTAATTAATTAAGTTAGAAATATATTTAGAAACTAATATTTTTTCATATCTACCAAATATTACATCTTGTATACTTTGCTCATTTCTCATTTCTATGTTTTTTTTGCCAATTTTCTTAGTTTCATTTGAATCATTTATTCCTAATAAAGTCACTTCAACTTTCTGTAGATTTTGAAGAAGAATTTTCAATGCAAGACTTTCGTTTTCAACTAATATTTAATGAAAGATTTTCATCATTCCCCTCAAATTTCAACTATTTTATTGACATATATCTTCCAGTAAAAGGTAAAGAACCCCAGCTATCTTCTCTGTTCTATAACATTTCAAGTTCATAATAAATAAAAGCCATCGTAATTTTATTTATATTTTATCCCAACAACTCCTTAATCAAGCCACTCACTATTTTATTATCGGCCTTACCTGCAAAGGTTTTTGTAGCTACGCCCATTATTTTACCCATTTCGCTGGCATTAGTAACGCCTAAGTCTGCAATTATTTTTTTAAGCTCAACTTTAATTTCGTCTGCGCTTAATTGTTTTGGTAAATACTGTTCAATAATGCCTGCCTGAAAATTTTCTGTTTCTTCAAGGTCAGGGCGGTTTTGTGTTTTATAAATTTCAGCACTTTCTTTGCGTTTTTTTACTTCCTTTTGTAAGGCTTTATTAACGCTGTCTTCCGTTAAACCTTCGGCTGATGTTTTTAATAATAATATGGCTGATTTAATAGCACGTAATGCTTCTAATTTTTTAGCGTCTTTTGCCAGCATGGCTGTTTTTATGTCCGCGTTTATGGTTTCTTCTATGTTCATAATCTTAAATTTATAGCCTAAAGTTAAAAATATTATCCGAAATTGTATCAAAAAAGGGTTGAGTATAAATGAACTGTTGAGAATGCGTCCTAATAAAAATTTTCGTATAAATCTTTTTTCTTTTAAAAGCGACGGCTATTTTAAATCCGTCATTGCGAAAGGAGTGAAGCAATCTCAACTTTAGACTGCTTCGTGCCTCGCAGTAACTGTTTAGATGGTAAATAATTTACTTTTAAATCTGTATCGTTTATAACATTTTTGTATTATAGTATTTAAGTGGCTTCTATGTATTACTTTAATGCTCTAAATGCGTTATCTTTTTATAATATTTTGTTTTACGCTTAGCCATTTGTGTGGTTTTGCACAAACTAAAAAAACGGTAAAAATTACACGGGTTTTGTTTGTGTTTGATGCCAGTAATAGCATGAAAGCAATGTACCAAAACCAAACCCGAATGGAAGGCGCTAAAAATTTATTTTACAAATTTATAGATAGCCTTAGTAAAGATAAAACACTACAATTTGCTCTGCGCATGTATGGTCACACCGTGCAATACCCACCCGGTAACTGCAAAGACAGTAAATTGGTGGTGCCTTTTGGCGCAAATAATTTGGCGTTAATAAAACAAAAAGTTAAAGAAGCAAAACCAACCGGAATAACGCCCATAGAACATTCTTTAACCGAAGCTGCCAATGATTTTATTGATAACAAAGCCAATAATATTGTAATTATAATTACCGACGGTATTGAGGAGTGTGGTGGCGACCCTTGCAAAGCGCGTCAAAAATTAATGGAAAAAGGCATTGTGTTTAAACCTTTTATTATTGGCATTGGCTTAACGCTTGAACAAATAAAAACCTTTGAATGCGTGGGTACTTATTACGATTACGATAACCAAGCAACACTTTTAAATATTGCAACTATTATTCAGCAGCAAAAATTAAACAAAACAACAGCACAGGTAAATTTATTGGATATCAATTCAAAACCAAGCGAAACAAATGTAAATATGACATTTTACGACGTAAATAAAAAAGAATACAAGTACAATTACATCCACACCTTAAACTATCAAAACAATCCCGATACACTTTACATCGACGATTTTCCAAGCTACAAAGTTATTGCGCATACCATACCTCCAACCGAAAGTAAGGAAGTAAAATTATCGGTTGGCAAGCATACTATAATACCAATTGATGCGCCACAAGGTTTTTTTATGGTAAAACGTCCCGAAGGAGTTTACAATTATAACGAAAAAGTTAAGTACATCATTCGTAAAAAAGATGAAGGCAATACCATAAATGTGCAAATGCTAAACGTTACCGAAAAATACATTGTAGGTATGTACGATATTGAGATACTAACACTTCCTCGCATACATATAAACGATAATAAAATAGAGCAGTCGCTAACCAAAATAGTAGAAATACCAAATGCCGGAATGTTACAAGTAAAATGTTTAGAAACAGGCGACGGCTGTATATTGGTAAACCATAATAATAAACTAAAATGGGTAACAAATTTAAGTAGCCAAACCATACAAACCTATTATTTGCAACCCGGAAACTATGTTACTACCTGGCGTTCCAAATCTTTAAAAGGTAGCATTTATACCATCGAAAAAAAGTTTACAATTACTTCTGATTCGCAAACTATTGTAGAGTTTTATAAATAAATTATAAGTAGGCAGTGGTATTATTAATTAATATAAAAAAGAAATTTTATCAGTTAATAATTATTTTTGTTGCTCATTATTGTGGTAATGCTCAAGTAAATTTAAAAATTGATGAAAAAGCTAAACAGGCTTACATTTATTGTAAAAAAAATAAACTAAATACTAAATTTTGTCTTCTTTCAAACCTTTCACAACATTCAGGCAAAAACCGATTTTATATATATGATTTTAGAACCGATAAAGTTTTAATCTCCGGACTTGTTTGTCACGGTATCGGCAAAAACAGTAAATCCGAAAAACCTGTTTATAGTAACGAAGTTGGTAGTTATTGTTCTTCACTTGGTAAGTACAAAATAGGTAAAAGAGGATATTTTACTTGGGGTATTCACATTCATTATAGAATGCATGGTTTGGAGAAAAGTAATTCAAATGCATATAAACGTCAGATAGTACTGCATTCTTACGAACTAATCCCCGAATCTGAAACCTATCCTACACATTTGCCAATGGGTTGGAGTCTTGGATGCCCGGTTGTTTCAAACAATTTAATGACAATAATGGATAGTCTTTTAAAAAAAGAAAAAAAACCAACACTTATATGGATTTTTGAATAAAACTGATGTTTAACATTTACTAACAAATCTGTTAGCAACTTTAAATTGCAGTTTTCGTATAAACGTTAATTTTATATTAGAAAAAAAAATCCCAAACTATGTTGTTACAAAAAATTAAATGGATGGCCTTAGGCGTAGCCATTACAGGAAGTACTGTGTTTATTTATAATCACCGCGACGCTTTTTCTAAATTTTCGGGAAGTAATAACAACGCTGGCGTTACCAACAAAATTAATCCCGAGTTCGCTAATTTCATAAGCGCGTTTACAACAGGTTATATTTCCTCAGGCTCAACTATTAAAATAAAGTTGGCTAATGAATTTAACAGCGCTCTAGAATTAAACACACCCATTAAGGAAGAATACATAACCTTTAGCCCAAGTATTGAAGGGACTTTAGTTTGGAAAGACGGACAAAATTTAGAGTTTAAACCTAAACAACGTTTAAAAGACGGACAGGTTTACAAAGCCACTTTCCATTTGGATAAGTTGGTGGAAGTAAAAAAAGAATTACAGGATTTTGATTTTCAATTTGAAGTTATAAAACAATCCATTCAATTAGAAAGTAACGATTTAAAATCATATAACAGCAACGATTTTTATTATTACAGCCTTGCCGGAAATGTTTCTACTGCCGATTTTGCAGAGAAAGCCAACATAGAAAAAACATTAAACGCAAAACTTAATTCCAAAAATTTAAACATTAAATGGACACATAACGATCAAGGCACTTCACATAAATTTTTAATAGATAGTATAGAGCGTCCTAATAACGGCGATGCAAAGCTCACGCTAAATTGTAATGCGCAAACAATTAACTTGCCTTATACCTCCAACAAAACTTTTGATGTTGTTCAAAAATCTAAATTTCAATTATTAAATACCCGATTGGTAAACGATAACGAGCAATATATTCAATTAACGTTTTCAAATCCTTTAGACCAAAGCCAAACGCTGGAAGGCTTAATAACAATGGGAACAATTAAAGATTTAAAATACATTGTTGCCAACAATCAGGTACTCCTCTACCCTAACGAAATTAAATCAGGTTCGCATGTATTAACTGTAAACGAAGGTATTCGCGATGGTAAGGGGCAAATTATAAATTCAAAATCTGAACATAATATTGTATTTAGCGAAATAAAGCCTGCTGTGCGTTTTGTAGGCGATGGTACTATTTTACCATCTACCAATAGCTTAACCATTCCCTTTGAAACCGTGAATTTAAAAGCCGTTGACGTAAAAATTATAAGAATTTATGAAAATAATATCCTTCAATTTTTACAAAGTAACGATATGAATGGCGGAAGCAACTTAGCACAGGTTGGTAAAAAAATTATTGAAAAACGTATTAATTTGGGCATTAGCAATCCGACCGATTTAAGCGTTTGGAAAAAATCGGCACTTGACATTAGCACTTTAATAAAACCCGAGCCCGGTGCTATTTACCGAGTTACTTTTTCCATAAAAAAAGCGTACTCTACCTATCCTTGTTTAGGTAGTACCAACGACGATAAGTTTGAGATGGAAGAATTGAAACAACCCGAAGAAGAAGATGAACAAACTTATTTTGGATATTATTACGACGAATATGGCGGCGGTTACGATTATGAAAGCGGCGATTATGATGATAGTAACTGGAACGACAGAGATAATCCTTGTAAATCATACTATTACCGTCAATACGAGCGTAGTGTTTCGAAAAATATTTTAGCAAGTGATTTAGGTTTAACGCTAAAAAAAGGTAACGACGGAAGTTTATTTGCCGTTATCAGCGATTTAATTACAACCAAACCGTTAAACGATGTAACCATTGAATTGTACGATTACCAAAAACAATTAATACAAACATCAAAAACCAATACCGACGGTCAATCGTATATTACACCAAAAGCAAAACCTTATTTTTTAATTGCGAAAAAAGATAATCAACGTGCTTACTTACGTTTAGATGATGGCGCATCCTTATCTTTAAGCATGTACGATGTAAGCGGAGACGCCATTAAAAAAGGTGTAAAAGGCTTTATTTATGGCGAGCGTGGCGTTTGGCGTCCGGGCGACAGCTTATTTTTAAATTTTATTTTAGAAGATAAACTAGGTTCCATTCCGGCTAACCATCCCGTAGTGTTTGATTTAACTAATCCACAAGGTCAATTGGTAAAACGTTTGCTAAGTACAAAAAGTGTAGACGGCTTTTATAATTTCACATGTGCTACCGATAAAAATGCTCCTACAGGTTTATGGAATGCTGAAGTAAAAGTTGGCAGTATTAAATTTTACAAAAGCATTCGGATTGAAACCATTATGCCAAACCGTTTAAAAATTGAAATAAACGCGGGTGATAATAAATTATTAGTGGGTACCAAACCGCAAACCGTTAGTTTACATACAAGTTGGTTAACAGGTGCAGTGGCTCATAATTTAGCGGCAAATATAAATGTGGCATTAACTACCATGCCAACCGAGTTTGATAAATATGAGGGTTATAATTTTACAGATGCTACCCAACGTTTCGAATCTCAAAGCATTACCATTTTTGATGGTAAAGTAGATGATTATGGAAACACTAGCTTCCCTTTAAACATTGACGTAAAGAAAAATGCTCCCGGTTTTTTAAAAGCAAACTTTACAACCCGTGTGTTTGAACAAGGCGGTGCTTTTAGCGTAGATAGGTTCTCTATCAATTATTCGCCATACGATTTTTACACAGGTATTAAATTACCAAAAGGCGAAAATAACACCGGTATTTTATATACCGGTAAACAACATCAAATTGATATTGCAACTGTTGATTACACTGGTAAAGCTTCATCACGTTCTAATTTAAAATTTGAGTTATATAAGTTAGATTGGCGCTGGTGGTGGGACCAATACAATTACGATTTAGCAAATTATGTAAGCGATGAATATCATAAACCCGTTCAGGTGGAAACCATTTCGAGTAGCAATGGCAAAGCCAATGTAAAAGTTAATATTAAACAAAACGATTGGGGACGTTATTTAATTCGCGTAACCGATTTAGAAAGCGGCCATTCTGCAAGTCAGGTTACTTATTTTGATTGGGCAAATTGGATGGATAGAGATGGGGGAACCGAAAACAAAATCGTTTCAAACATGTTACATTTTACCACCAATAAAACCAAGTACAAAACAAACGATGAAGTAACAGTTAATATTCCATCTCCGCAAAGCGGCAGGGCGTTAGTAACTATTGAAAATGGAAGCAGAGTATTGGAAGCACATTGGTTAGAAACCGAAAAAGGTAATACTATTTTTAAATTTAAAGTAAAACCTGAAATGGCTCCTAACGTATATGTACACGTGAGTTTAATGCAACCGCATAGTCGCACTAACGATTTACCAATTCGCTTATATGGGGTAGTGCCTATTAATGTTGATGACCCGGAGACACATATAAAACCAAAAATTTTAATGGCAGATGTATTAATGCCGGAAAAAAATGTAAACATTACCGTAAGCGAAGAAAACAATAAGGAGATGGCATTTACAGTAGCAGTTGTTGATGAAGGCTTATTGGACATTACACGATTTAAAACACCAAACCCTCATAGCACGTTTTATGCTAAAGAAGCATTGGGTGTAAAAACATGGGACATATATGACAATGTTATTGGTGCTTTTGGTGCCGATTTAGAGCGTATTTTAAGCATTGGTGGTGATGGGAGCGAATTGGATGAAGATGGTGCAAAAGCAAATCGTTTTAAACCTATGGTTAAATTTTTTGGTCCTTATCATTTAAATAAAGGCGAAAAAAAATCAATTAATTTTACAATGCCAATGTACGTTGGTTCGGTTAGAACAATGGTTATTGCAGGAGAAAAAGGTGCTTACGGAATGGCTGAAAAAACTACACCTGTAAAAGCACCGCTAATGATTTTAGGAACCTTACCACGTGTACTAAGCGTTACAGAAGAGGTTAAATTACCAATCTCAATTTTTGGAGGTGATAAAAATGTAGGTAAAACCGATGTAAAAATTGAAGTAAACGGCATATTACAGATTGTTGGGAAAACGGTGCAGAGTATAAACATTGGCAAAAACGAAGAAAAATTAGTAGCCTTTGATTTAAAAGTAAGAAATCAAACCGGTATTGCCAAAGTTAAAATTACAGCCACAGGTGGCGGAAACACTGCTACGTATGACATTGAATTAGATGTTCGTAATCCTAATCCATATCAAACTATCATAAACGATTTTTATGTTGATGGTGGAAAAACCGTAAAAGAAAGTTTTAAAGCAACGGGCTTAAGTGGCACTAATAAAGGGGTGTTAGAGCTTTCTACAATCCCGCCAATTAATTTAGATGAACGTTTGCATTATTTAATTTCGTATCCGCATGGTTGTGTAGAGCAAATTACATCGCAAACATTTGCGCAATTGTATTTAAGCGACATAATGGATTTAACACCTCAACAAAAAACCGAAACTGAAAAAAACATAAAAGCCGGTATTAATGAGTTGCGCAAATTTCAAACAGCTGTAGGTGGTTTAGGTTACTGGCAAGGTAGTGCCGATGTTAACGATTGGGGTACCAGCTATGCAGGCCATTTTATGATGTTGGCCGAGAAAAAAGGTTACACCCTTCCACAAGGCTTTAAAAAAGAATGGTTAAACTTTATGCAAACTACCGCCAATAATTTTGAAGTAAATAAAAATTCAAATTACGCTAATGATGAATTACAAGCCTATCGTTTGTATGTTTTAGCAATAAGCGGTAACCCTGCATTAAGCGCTATGAACCGCTTAAGAGAGTATAGCAATTTAACTAACAATAGTAAATGGTTGTTAGCCAGTTCGTATGCAGTAATTGGGCAGGTGGGCGAAGCAGAAAAATTAATTAGCAAAGCATCGTACCAAGTAAACCCATACACATATAATTATTATACCTATGGTAGTGGCGACCGCGACCAAGCTGTGATTTTAGAAGCCCTTTGTTTAATGGGAAAAAAGCAACAAGCTTATTCTCAAGTTAAAAAAGTAGCTGCATTTTTAGCTTCTAAAAATTGGTTAAGTACGCAAACCACGGCTTATGGCTTAGTTGCGGTGAGTAGCTTTATTAAAAAATATGGCGACCCTGGCGCTATGCAAGCTCAGGTAAAAATCAATGGTAAAGATTACAACTTAAAGGGTAATTCGGCCATTATGCAATTACCGTTAGATTTTAAAGCATCGCTAAACGGTAATTTTGAAATTAACAACAATGGTAAAGGTGTGTTGTATGCACGATTAATTATCCGTGGCAAGCCATCTATTGGTAGCGAACAAGAAGCAAACAATAACATAACAGTTGATGTAAGCTATAAAGACAAGGCCGGTAATGTACTAGCAGTTGACGATTTAGCACAAGGAACTGACTTTTTAATGAGTGTTACCATAAAAAATTTAGGAATGGTGGGCGAAGTTAAAAACTTAGCATTAATAAATTATGTGCCTGCCGGTTGGGAAATACACAATGCCCGAATGGATGATAACGAAGAATTATTAAAAAACAGTAACTATACCTACCAAGATATTAAAGACGATAAAGTATTAACCTATTTTGATTTGGCAAGCAACCAAACAAAAACATTTAATGTAAGTTTAAATGCTGCTTACGAGGGTAAATATTATTTACCTGCTGTAAGTGCCGAAGCTATGTATGATAACAGTGTTTTTGCACGTACAAAAGGTTTTTGGATTAAGGTTGTGAAAAGTAAAGATGTGAAAGTGGCTAGTAAATAAACATTTACAAAAAATCATTCCGAAGGATTTAAAATCCTTCGGAGCGGGGTAAAATCCCTTACTATGAATTTAGTGAGGGATATTTTATTTAAATAAATTTCTCAATTATTCTAAGCCTTTCAGAACAAAGCCGCCCCAAAAAAATGGATGTGGATAAATTTTTCGCGCTTCTTGCATTGCTATCTGATAACTTGTGCTCGCGGAAGCTCCATTATAATAAGACTTGTAAAATGATTTCATATAGTCAACAGTTGCGTCATCGCTTATAGGCCATAATGATCCCAATATGCTTTGTGCCCCGGCAATCTGAAAAGCACGTTGCAACCCCCATACGCCTTCTCCACTTTGTACATCACCTAGTCCTGTTTCACAAGCCGATAATACCACAAGTCGAGTATCACTCAAATTCATTTGTGTTACTTCATATGCTGTGAGATAACCGTCTTCAAATAGAGAATAATCCTCAACTGTAAAAGGCTCTTCGTCACCGGCTCCTGCCAATATAAGCATCGACCTGAAATAACTATCAATATTATTACCCGTGTCAAATCCACCATGAGTTGCAAAATGCAGTATTTCAGGACTCATTATGTTCTTAACATTGACTTCATTGGCTTTATCTCCTTTAAGAACACTCACATTGATTCCTTTTTCCATTGCATATGATGCTATGGCATTTACTTCTTTTTCCGTACCGGGTAATGAAGAATAGCCAGAACGCTTCTTACTCAACATAGCCATATTCATATCGACTGGGCGTTCTTGTATTTTTAAATTATTGGATTTGCGACCCATGTTAAAATTTGGATTGCCAATAAATACACTTTCGTTTTTAGTTTTATTATTAATGTGTTTATTTTGTAAATCTCTCCATGTCGACAGGGTTACCAATTCGGTTTCATCAAGAACATATTTTTTAGTTAAAGGGTTCATTAAGGTCAATGGATTTATTAAATGATAAACACCATCGCTACTAAAAAAAACTCTTTTTTTTTCAACTATTTCATTTGCGATTTTTTGCCAATAAAGATTGTAACTTAAAGTGTCTTCTTTCTGCTCCTGCATCTTTTGCTGGTAAACCATTAAGCCGTTTTGCATGACTTCACCTTCCCCCAAAAATACTGCGTCAGCTGTTCCTGTGTTCTTAATTATAAAAGCCCAATATTGCGGAATATACTTTTGAACGAATGTTGATTGATCATATATATAATCACTTTTAGAAACTGTAATAACTTCAACATATGCTTCATCAGATTTCAATTTTGTTTGTATATCATTCCATGAAATATTTTTTATTATTGTAGCATGTACCCCTATTTTATCATTAATATTTTTTTGCAAAGAATTAATCATTACAGTATAACGTGAGATAGAATCATCAAGTAAATTATTTTCTGTGGTTCCATTCACCTGAATAAACGCAGTAAGCTTTTCTCGGTAAGCTTTAATTTTGTTAATATTATTTAACGCTTCAGGATCAGTCACATTTTTAAATCTTTTTTTCTGCTCGGCTGTTGCATCCATCACCACACCTTTGGTTTGAAGTGATTTATTTAGAATTTTAACTTTTAAAGAAGGATTGTAATTCTTTTCAGAAGCGGAAAGAAGAAGAGAGTAATACTTGGAAAGCGCCGAACTATATGTATCAAAATATTGTTTTCTTTCATTATCCGAAAAGTAAGCGAAATTTTGCTGCAATATTTTATCATCAGCTTCTAATTGCTTATCAAATTCCGGAAGTACATAGGCGAAATTTTTTCTCGCACATTGTAAATCTAAATAATCTATTCCCAATGTCTTAGTATAAAGAGTATAAGCCCATTTACAATATTTTGTTTCCTTTAATTCTTCTACAAGAGTAAAAGCTTTTTGATAAGTTGCCTCACTTTCTTCCAACTGATTCGTAATATGATAATAATAAGCCATATTCCCAAGATTATCTGCATAAGCAAAGGCTTCCTTCTTTTTTCCTGATTTGCATAAATCCAAAATAATTAACGCGTTCCCTCCTAAAACTTGTTTGCTTATATTGTAGGCAATTTTGTTTTCCTTTAACATAAGTTTCATAGAATCAGGTAATGTTATACCACCAAATGGTAATTTTTTGTTAATGATTTTTTCATTCTTTTTGTTAGTTTTTTCCGTAATTTCCATACTATTTTTCGTATAAATCAAAGAGCTGTCACTATTACCATTTGCTTTATAATAGTTAGACATGGAAGTATAGTAACTTAGGGTGTTATTATTTGTGTAAGTAGCCTCAAGTCTTCTGTTCACCATTTTTGTCATTTTCGAATCTATTTTTCTGGTAATAGTCATGGGTTCTCCACTTTCAAGAATTGCTTTTACTTTTGAAAGGTACAGATTGGCTTTAATGTAATTGGCTTTAGCCATATATTGATTTGCAAGTAAATCATAAAATCCACATTTAGTATTATTCGAAATATCAGGTCCGGCAATAAAATCATTGTGAGTTTCAATTGCTTGAATAATATTATCAGTATTATAAACTCCTAAACTATAGTTACATGCCAAAATAGTAGATAAGCAATGTGTGAAATCAAAGCCTATTGTTGACAAATAAGATGTATGATTTTCTTTATAAGCTACTATGGCGGTTTCAATATATTTAAGCCCAAGTTTTGGATCCATTTGACTTATACCTAATGCAGCTTGTACATACCCATCAAAATATTCCCTATCTTTTTTGGTATAGACTTTATTAGTTACTTCTACCAATTGATTAGCGTCCGTTAATTTATCGGAAGAAGAATAAAAATCTCTCATTAATATATGATACTTTGTTTCATCAGGACTCTGTGTAATCTGCGCTATATCATTGCCAAACATCTGCCCTAAAACATTGCCGTAACAGAGAAAAAATAAAATAACAAATAAGGTTTTTTGAATGATTTTCATACAGTAAATGTTTAATGATATTAAAGGATTGATAAACCTTTTATTCCAGAAAATAAAAGGGCAAATTACAAGGTAAACAATTTATACTAATCGTATTATAAAAGATCATAAGAATTATTAAACTAATATACAAAATTCTATAAACTGATGAATGTGAGTAAGATAGTTGTTGAGCTTTAAACTCAACAACTAAAGAGGTTACTTTGTGATTACCCCCGCTCAGCAGGTTTTGTAAACCTGCAGTATAATTTATACTTTAGCTTAATTGAAACCAAAAATTAATTTTTATAATTCTATACTAAAGAGAAAATATCTTTCTATACTTTGTATGGTTTTAATATTCTGTCTTCTTTCTTCCTGCGCCATACACCGTAAGTTTCCATTTATTTGTTTTCGTAAAGAATGTGTGCTAAGTCAATTACATTATTACGATGCTAAAGATTCATTTCGCAGAGCAAAAATTAACGCTTCTGTTAGAAAAAAGAAACGAGACATGAACCGCAGTAAACACAGGGCAAAAAAAGACAAATCTTTCCCACCTGACTCAACACTTATCGAAAAACAAGAAAAAGATTCATTAGATTATTCAAAAGGCTTTGCGGGTTTGTGCGATGAAAGCAAAGTAATTTTTAGTTATACTTTATTTAATGATTCGATTTCATCAACTAAAAATGATACAATCACAATACGTTATTTATTCGATAAAAAAGAGCCATCTGCAGATGAAAAAAATGAAATGAAATTACTTCTGGAAAAAATCGGGCAAAAATATTTACTCGAAATTTGGATTAAAGGCTGTCATAATCGAAGCGTATTAAGCGAATATGAGCTTTATTGGCTTGATACGCGTATCCAAAAAATAAAAAAATATTTAAAAAAACTAGAAGTTCCGTCTATTAAAATTAAAATTGATGGTTAAATCTTAATTATTTATTAACTAGGATTTTAAAGGATTTACTATTTTTTCCTATATTTAATACATGAAAAAAATTGCGTTTTTATTTATAATTGCATCACAATTTTGCATTGCACAAATCCCCACAGGGTATTACAATTCGGCGCAAGGCTTAACAGGTAATAATTTAAAAGTTGCGTTACACAACATTATTAAAAATCATACTGTTTTAGCGTATTCTAATTTATGGAACGTTTTTCCCAATTCAGATAAAAAAACCAATGGTAAAGTTTGGGATATATACAGTTATGTACCTTCAGGGACGCAGCCTTATGAATATACTTTTGTAACTAACCAATGCGGTAATTATAATTCGGAAGGCGATTGTTACAACCGCGAGCACAGTTGGCCACAAAGCTGGTTTAATAGCGATGTAAATCCCAGTTCCGATTTGTTTCATATTTATCCAACCGATGGTAAAGTAAATGCTATACATGCCAATTACCCTTATGGCAATGTTGGTAGTGCAGCTACAATTACGCAAAATGGCAGTAAATTGGGTACTTGCACAAACACTGGTTATAACCTTACAGTGTTTGAACCTATTGACGAATTTAAAGGAGATTTAGCACGTAGTTATTTTTATATGAGCACGCGTTATTATAACGAAGATGGATCTTGGGCAGTTACCGATGCTACTAATAAAGCTGATATTTTGCCCTGGCAGGTAAATGTATTATTGCAATGGCATACGCAAGACCCCGTTAGCAGTAAAGAAACGGCTCGTAACAATGTTATTTACTTGTCGCAAAATAACCGTAATCCTTTTATAGACAATCCGCAATGGGCAGATAGTATATGGAAATCGACCATAATTGGTATTAAAGAATTTACCTATGCAAAAAGTGAATTTAGTATATATCCAAATCCTTCAAACGATTATTTTGCAATTAAAAACGAAACTAATTCTACACCATTTACCTTAACTATTTTTAATATGTATGGCGAGTTAATTAAAAAGGCAACTGTAACAAGCGATGAAAAAATTAATTGTAGTACTTGGGCTAATGGTGTTTATTTTATTTCAATAAATGATTCTAAACATAATAATTATTTAAAGTTTGTAAAGAATTATTAAAAATTTAATTGCTAAATTTATATTACTAAAACAAGTATATAAATAAAAAAGCAGTTAGATAATACTTACCATTATTAACAAGAAGATAGCAAAAGGTTTTATTAGATATGGTAAAAAATTTATTACAAATTGATACCAAAGAAAAACATATAAGTATAGAGCGGTAAAATACAGAAATTAATACTACTATAAAAAAAATAAAACAAGGTAAGGTAGTTGCGCATTCTGATGTTTTAAAAAGAAAGTAGCAAATGGTTTAAAAGAAAGTAAAAACAATTGTTTGGTCAAAAAATGCCTCTAACCAATACTATTTAATTATTGAATATCTTTTTTTAAAGCACCCAATGCACTTAGTATAGTTGGTAATGGATTGTTAAATAGTATTAAGAATTTAAAAACAGAATATAATTTTTACGCGTACGATAGATTTAAAAATAATAACGATGTAACATTTAGAAGTAACACTTTTTAGTAACAAAATTTCTTAACAAGTAGATATTAATTTTATTAATATTCTTAGTGTAAGACATACAAACAGAGAACCTTTAAATTATTAAAAATAAATGAAATCACATTCACATTCCGAAACCGATGTTATCCTAATTGGTACAGGTATAATGAGCGCAACGCTAGGCATTTTATTAAAAGAACTTCAACCCAATTTAAGTATTTTAGTGGTAGAACGTTTAGATGAAATTGCAGGTGAAAGTTCCGATGCTTGGAATAATGCAGGAACCGGTCATACCGCTTTTTGCGAATTAAATTATACACCTCAAAAAGAAGATAAATCTATTGATATATCAAAGGCATTAAAAATTGCATCTTCGTTTCAAAACTCAAAACAATTTTGGGCGTATTTGGTAGAAGAGAAAAAAATTTCCAATCCTAACAACTTCATTAATTCCATTCCGCACATTAGTTTTGTGTGGGGAGCCGATAACGTTTGGTATTTGCGCAAACGCCACGCCGAACTTACAAAATACCCCTTGTTTAAAGGTATGGAGTATTCCGAAAAATGGAACATATTGGAGGAATGGATGCCCTTAGTTATGAAAGGGCGCGACCCCGGTGTTGAAGTAGCTGCTACAAAAATGGAAGGTGGTACCGATGTAAACTTTGGCGAATTAACCAGAGCAATGTTTAATTATTTAAAAACATTAGATGGTGTAAGAATACTACTAAAACACGAAGCAAGAGACATTACTAAACAAGATAACGGTCAGTGGCTTGTAGAGGTTAAAGATTTAAAAGCCGAAGAAACAAACGACATTCTATCCAGCTTTGTATTTATTGGCGCAGGTGGTGGCTCATTGCCACTGCTCGAAAAATCAAATATAAAAGAGGCAGAGGGTTATGGGGGATTTCCTGTTAGCGGACAATGGTTAAAATGTAACAACCCAAAAGTAATTGAACAGCATGCGGCAAAAGTTTACGGAAAAGCATCGGTAGGTGCGCCGCCAATGAGTGTGCCGCATTTAGACACACGTGTTATAAACCGTAAGAAAGAATTGTTGTTTGGACCTTTTGCCGGCTTTACAACAAAGTTTTTAAAAAATGGATCGTTTTGGGATTTAGCGGGTTCAATAGAAATAGATAATATTTTCCCTATGCTATCTGCAGGTGCACATAATTTACCTCTTACAAAATATTTAATACATCAAGCCACTCAATCGCCTGAGGATAGATTAAAAACTTTGCGCGAATATTTACCAAATGCCGTATTAGAAGATTGGGAATTGGTTGTGGCCGGGCAACGCGTGCAAGTAATTA
Organism: Bacteroidota bacterium; assembly: GCA_043772435.1. Taxonomy (GTDB): domain Bacteria; phylum Bacteroidota; class Bacteroidia; order B-17B0; family Aurantibacillaceae; genus Aurantibacillus. Next base: position 33,119 of record JAYVGH010000195.1, on the reverse strand, counting down.
AAAAAGATGAAGAGCATGGTGGTGTTTTAGAATTTGGAACAGAAGTTGTTTGCGCGGACGATGGTAGCTTGGCAGCTCTGTTAGGCGCATCTCCGGGAGCTTCAACAGCTGTAACTGTTATGTTGGATGTAATTACTAAATGTTTTAAAACACAAATGGAATCGAAAGAATGGCAAGATAAATTAAAACAAATAATACCGGGTTACAAAAAATCTTATAACAACGATGAAGCGCTTTGTAAAGAAGTAACTGAAAAAACGAATAAGGTGCTTAAATTAGCCTAACAACACTTTTTTTGCATCCGCTAAAATATCAAAGCTAATTTCTTTTGTAGCAGCTTCGGCATAGGTGCGTAAAACAGGCTCTGTGCCGCTTGCACGAATCATTAACCAAGTATTGTCATCAAAAAAGAATTTATAGCCATCTAAGTCATCAATGCGCTGCACGTTGTATTTACCAAAGGCTTTATAATCGTTATTTTGGCAATGTTGTAATACTTTATTTTTTGTGGCTTCGTCAATTTGTAAATCATTACGCTCAAACCAAAATGTTCCGGTAATATCGTATACTTCTTGTATTAATTCTTTTAACGACTTACCTGTTTTTGCCATAAATTCCCAAATGGTTAAGCCCATCCAAATACCGTCGCGCTCAGGTATATGACCTTTAATAGCTATACCACCACTCTCTTCTCCACCTACTAAAACATCTTCAGTAACCATTATGCCGCAAATATATTTAAAACCAATTTTTACAACATCTAAGGGTAATTTATAATGCTCGCACATGTTTTTTATTTTAACAGTAGTGCTAAAAGCTGTAGCCACTTTGCCTGTTTGATTTTTATATTTTACTAAATAATGAATTAATAATAATATAATGTGATGCGAGTCTACAAAATTACCTTCGTTATCATATAGGCCAATTCTATCCGCATCACCATCTGTTGCTAAGCCGCAGGATATATTTTTTTTCTCTTTTATAAAATTACTAAACTCGGTTAAATTTTTATGAATAGGTTCCGGTGCCTGCCCATGAAAACCCGGATTATCATCGCTATGCAAATGGTAAATTTCAGGAAACAACCGTGTCATTACTTTTTTACCGGCACCAAACATACTGTCGTAAGCCAACACCAAGCTTGAATTTTTTATAGCGTTTAAATCAAAATTTTCTTCAACGTGTTTTACATAAATATCTTCTAGCGGAGCAATTTCTAACAAGCCGTTTTTAATGGCGTCGTCAAAATTTACAGAGTCGTAATTTGTATTGGCTTTTTCTGGAATTATATCTTCAATTTCTTGAACAAACTCCGGACCTAACGGACCGCCATAATGGGCTTTTATTTTATAACCATTGTAAGTAGGTGGGTTGTGGCTGGCAGTTATAATAATTCCTAAACTGGTTTTATATTTTACAGCTCCTAACGAAATCATGGGTGTGCTAATATAATCCTTTGCTAAAAAAACTTTTATACCATTTGCGATAAATACTTTTGCGGTAGTTTGTGCAAATAGTTCGCCTGCAAAACGGCAATCGTGCCCTACTACAACACTTGGATTTTTATGATTTTTTAATAACCATTTACTAGTAGCTTCAGTAACACGGGCTACATTTTCAACTGTAAAATCTTGGGCTATTATTGCTCTCCAGCCATCGGTACCAAATTTTATTTTTGTCATAAAGTATTTATAAATTATTAATGTTTTTTGAAATTTGCATTGCAATATCGTTAAATTCTTCGGGAGTAAATTTTAACTTATCGTTAAAAAAATTACAATCGTTTAATGTATTAATGGGTATTAAATGCACATGTGCATGTGGCACTTCTAAACCTATTACCTGCATACTCATTCGATTACACGGGATTGTTTTTTTAATTGCCACTGCTATTTGTTTCGAAAAATTCATTAAACCCACGTAGGTTTCTGAATCTAAATCAAAAATATAATCTACTTCTTTTTTAGGAATAACTAAAGTGTGCCCTTTTTTTAATGGAAACACGTCTAAAAAAGCCAAAAAATTATCATTTTCAGCAATTTTATAACAGGGAATTTCGCCTGCAACTATTTTACTAAAAATGTTTGGCATTAAATTGTAATTTCACAAATTTGAAAAGTTACAACGCCTGCAGGTACAGTTACATCAACCTTTTCACCTACTTTTTTACCTAACAATGCCTTACCAATTGGCGAGTCAACCGAAATTTTACCGGCTTTTAAATCCGCTTCACTTTCGGCAACCAGTGTGTATTTCATTGCGGCTTTGTTTTTTGTATTTATAATTTTAACCGTAGTTAAAATACTTACTTTGTTAAGGTCTAACAATGTTTCGTCAACTATACGCGCGTTTGCAATTACATCTTCTAACTTTGCTATTTTAAATTCTAAAAGTGCTTGGGCTTCGCGTGCGGCGTCGTATTCTGCATTTTCACTTAAATCACCTTTATCTCGTGCTTCAGCAACGGCATACGTTGCGCTTTTGCGCTCTACTGTTTTTAGTTGGTGTAATTCTGCTCTTAATTTTGTTAAGCTTTCCTCGGTATAATATCCTATTTGTGCCATGTATGTATGTATTAAAAAACAAAGAATCCCGATTTTTGTCGGGACTCTCTACTATCAAAGATAATAAAATTTTGTTATAAATTTAAACGTAAACCAAAAGTATGTGTTCCGCCAAAAGGATTTGTTAAACGATAAGAATAATCTAATCCTACTGTAGATTTTTTTTCGTTAAACGGAACTTCAAATGTTAAACCTGCTGCAGGACCTACAAACACAGTACGACTATTTACGGTACCAATATTTTTTTCGTACATGTAACCGGCTCTAAACATTAACATTTCTTTCCAAGCATATTCAACTCCAAATAATAAATTATCGTATGTAAAAGAGTTTGATGTAAAGGTTCCGTTTAAAGTTAAACGGTGTTTTTTTAATAAACCAGTACTATCTTTAGTTAAGTAAAAATCGTAACTGGTACCAATATTTACCAATGCCGGTAATTCAAAAGCACCCGAACGGTTATTTACTGTTAATTCGTAATTACTACCATAATTTACTTTTGACTGACGGGTTAAACCATCGCCTTTGTAACTCATTTTTGGTCCCCAATTACGCAAAGCAATACCAATGTGTATTTGATCGTATTTACCGGTGTGGTATTGTATACCTGCATCTAATGCGATACCACGAGCTGCAACGTTTGGAATTTGCTCATTTATAACCTTTAAGTTAATTCCACCATAAATATTATCTGAAAACATTTTAGCATAAGAAAAACTTAAGTTAAGAAATGTAGGTGTGTAAGTACCTAAATTACCTTCGGGTTGATCTTCTGTAGTAATATCAATTTTACCAGCATTTATAGAAACAATTCCAACACCAAAAGTTCCTGTTTCGCCAACCCCTTGTGTTAAACCAAAACTATTAATAAAAATACCTGTTCCATCTAACCACCTGCTTCTGTTAAAAATAACTTCTGTTTTTCGGGTAAAAGCTGTACCAGCAATGTTTAAAAATTGTGCTTCTAAGCCTCTAACTTTTGCAGAATTACTACCCACCATACCAGCGTTACGGGCATAAGGGTTAATAAGTAATTGACCAGCACCCGCTTGGCCTGCGCGTTCAGGATTACCTGCTTGTAAAACAGCACTTGCCATTATTACAGCAGATAAACTAATATATTTTAAATTTTTCATCATAATCTTCTCTCTTTAAATATTAATAGCTTTGTACGTCTAATGGGCGCATTACACCAAACCATTTAATTATTTTTTCACCTACACCCGGAGCATCAATATAAAATATGTATAAACCACTGGCTACAGATATATTGTCTTGATTTTTTAAATCCCAATCTTGATACGAAACACGCTTTGATTGCTTAATGTCAGTGCCACTTCCAGATGTGCCGTTGTATAAATCTTCCTGCCCTGTAACATCACGTTTAATTGTTCTCACCAAAGTACCATTCATAGTAAATATTTTAATAGAACATTTATTAGGTAGGTTGGTAATTCTTACACGATTATCTATTCTATTAGTTTCGTATGATGATGAGCCATAATATGGATTTGGAACTACCCTTATTAAATCTAAAGCGCTTTTGGATGTATTAGCCTGTTGTAATAAAGCTGCAATATCCGAAGTATTAAAATTATAAATAGGGAAGTTATTATTTTTAGGAGTACTACTAATATTTGTAGTAAGCATACTACTGCTGGTAACTGCCGATAATTTATTTGCACTTGCAAATCCCTGACTCGCAAATACTCCTACACCGGCATAACCATATCTGTATGGTTTAGCAACATTTATTTGAATTCTTACATCACTTGGCATATTAGCAGGATTTTTAAATTCTTGCCCCGCCTTTACCATTGGAATTGATACCCACATAATATCACGCTCTATAGCATTTATAGGTGCATATTCTCCTCCTCCTGTAGTATTATTTAAATACTTAAAAAATGATTTTAAAGTGTAAATCATTTTGGTTCCGTAATCATACGAACCAACTCCGTAGTTATATCCATATAATTCTGCATTCCATGCATATTCACCAAATCCTACTGCGGGACCAGTAAATGTAGAAGATATATTATTTCCTCCAAACACATAAACAAAATGTTTTCCGCCTAATGCGTATCCATTATTACCAAAAATTGTAGCATAAGGGTAGTGTTTGTTAGATGTTGGATTCCACAACATATCATTACCATTGTTTTCTTTTTGATAACTATCTTCGCCAAAAGCCATATTTAAACGTTCTCCTGTTTCGATATTGATTGCATAACCGGGAAACCAACTCATAGAAGAATCACTAACAAAATTTGGGCTGCTTGAATTGGATGAAGTTCCTGTACCTACAGATATATTGCCATCTTTATCTAGCGATGGATGTTTACGAGGAGAGAAAAATACTGCATTACCTTCGCTTAAGTTAGCTTTTTCTTGCATTTCTAAAACTACACAACGTGTCCATTTACTTTTATCTTTAGTGTAAACAATTAAGGCACTACTCATTTTTCTTAAATCGGTATTCCCTCTATCGGGCGAGGTATTACCAATTGTACCATTGTAATAAGCAGGATTACCTGTTTGATAATCATTGTACCATACTTTGCTGTTTAAACCAGGTCCACCAAATACCCTTGCCGGGAAAGAAGGATTATTACTTGCATTTAAGGTGTAATAAGATGCACACAATGGATAAGGAGCCCATGTACCGTTTAATATTTTACCAAACTGTTTGTAAGGGTCGTAAAATGCCGATACCTCAGTACCGGATTTTACAAAAAAAGCATCATCGGTAGAACCTATGTCATTGCCATCTGCACTCGTTTTAGTGTTACCTGAATGTATCCAATTATCGGGCGAATTTCCATCAACATCGGCTAATGGATTTAACCAACCCGCAGTACCATTTGAATACACAATACTTGCTCCTATAAAAGAGCCTGCAATAGGTCCAACATAATTATCAGTTGATTTTAAGGTTATTAAATTCGTAAAACTATTCAACCTTTCGCCCGGATCAGCTACTTGTTTTACATTTATTGAGAATCCTAAATCAGGAAAATAAAACTCATTGCCAATTTTAATAGTTTGATAATAAACGTCGGTTGTGCCGTTAGGAACGCTTAAATCATTTGGATAATATTTTTTACCCGAGTTTAAATCAGTTAATTCCCAACTGGTATTATCAACGTTTAACATAGCCGTGTTTGCTGCGTTACCCGTTAACCCATTTGTTGAGTTTGCTGCAGCAGATGGCATAGCATTTAAAGTTGTAGAAGGTGTAATATCTGATTTAGAGGAATTAATAAATTTAAAGGTAAACTTAGAGTCTACTACATTTAATGGATCAACTACCTTAATGCTTAAAGGGCCTTGGCCATTTTCGTATGTAATATTAGCAACAGTAAAGTTATTTACAATGTCCAATTCAGAAGCTTGAGTTAAGGTTAGCATATTACCACCATTACCTTGACCTTCAACACGCGTAATTTTTGGTCCGAAACCATACGCTGATTGAGCAACCGTACCCTCTTTTTCAGGATCAGGAATATGCGGAATACCGGCAGCGCGTTTGTTTTTACGCCCTTCTAAATATGGGTGTTTTTGCCCAAAAAGGTTTGCGGTTTCACTTACACTTATTGGCACATCGGGAGCATATGTTAAATAATTATTGTAAGCGTAAGCAACTGCTAAAAAATAATAAGTTTTATTATTAATAACTTTACGATTAGATGTAGTTGAAAAAGCATCGTCTGTAATAACAAATGTAGAACTGATACCTTTATCAGCTCCATCAACTTTTGGTTTGGGAACGTTACCACCTAAAGCATTATCTAATTCGTAATTAATAATTCTACCAACTCCATTTTGAACATCGGATTGGAAAACAAGTTTAGCTTTAGTTTCATCCGTTAAATCTGAAGAAGTAACTTTATCATCTTTAACTTGATACACTTTATAACCTTCAAAGCGGTAAAATCTATCCGGATTTTTTATAGCGGTAACGGTAGATGTAGGATCGGAAGGAATAGAAATATCAACTTCAGCGTAATCGTTATTAAAATATTTATAATTGTTACTAATTCCTTTTTTATTAGTTAGATAAAAAATTAATTCATTATTTAATTCTTGAATAGTCATATCCGGAGCTTCTGGTCCGTCTAATAATTTAAAGCAATTATCAAATAAAGCTTGTGCTTTATCATCGGCTACTTTTAATAACTCTATAGACTGGATGTTACCACCTTTAACCGGACTTTGAGCCCAAGGCATACCAAAAGTAATGGTATTTACGTTTCCCGGTTTTAAAGTAAAAGGACCTGCAGATTGTAAAAAACGACGGTCTCCGGGTAAATTACCGGCAGATTTTTCTGTCCAACCTGTGCTTGCTACCGGATCGCCATCATAAACAAAAACAGCTGGTGATGTTCCCCCATAAGCATTACCGCCTTGGGTAAATGGCGAACCATCTTTCCAAAAACCGGTCATAAAATTATAATAATGAATGGCTATATCCGGATTTGTAGTTTGAGGAGGAAAAGCACCAATGTTGTTATTATAATATGTAAAACGACTCATTTGTATGGTTTCACCTGGTTCGTCAATACCACTATTTGGAAGTCCGGTTCCGTTATCTTGGTCATTATCTATACCGTCACCCACCCCTGTAATTGAATTATAATCAGCTAAAGGTCCTCTAAAAAAATCGCAACCCAAAGCAGGTGGATAATCTCCATAACCGTTTGTACCACTAGCTGTTTCATCAAAACCATCGGCATTATAAATATAGCCTAAACCTCTTTTAACATCACAGCCAACATAATCATCTAAATAATACCCTAAATCTGCATCATTCCATATTGTAAAGTAAGTTTGGTTTAATTGAAACGATGAACGGTTATGTACCTCATAACTATAAAAAGTCATATTATTAATTTCGTCATTCGTTTTAAAAGCAAATGCCTGAGCCCTAACTTCTATACCTATTGATTGACCTGTAGTTTCAGTATGTGGGCCTCCCTTATCATTAAATACCCAAAATAATGTTTTATCCCCATATAGTTTAGCTTCGCAAAAACCCAAATTATCTTTATTTGCTTTGTTTAAAACATCATAATCCGGGTAATCTCCGGCAGTGGGGTCATATAAATTATCATTGTTGGCATCGTGAAACGGTGCTAAAAAAATATCTTGGTTTAATGCTGTGTTTCCATTACCCGGCCAAGATGCAATATTTGGGGTAGCTAAACTGGCATTATAGCCACTAGCTACAAACGCATCCACTTCAACTCTGCTTATTTCAAATAAATTATCGTACTTAGCACATTCTGCCGGGTCGGCAGCAGCAATGTTAATATCTAATGGGCCAGGCCAAAAATCAATCCCGTTTTGGCGGTAAGTCATAGCAGCAATTTTTAATTGCCCACTATTATCCAATCCACCCAACCATATAGAACCAGCAAAACTTGATGATACACCGGTGTTGCGGTTTGTTACAGCCGGCACATAATAATAGGCGTTTGTGTTACCAAACAAATCCCACCACATATCGCCACCACTATAAATAATAGTACGAACATTGTTTACCCATAATTCCTTACTGGCTTTTGGTGCGGCACAATTGGCCATTACCTTTTGCCCTAAGGTACTTTGTTGTGCTAAACGTTGCCCATTGCCAACAAATTCTTTACCAAACAAAGTGGTGCTGGTTAAAGCACTTAATAGTATGATTATTTTTTTCATGTTATGTTTTCCTTTCCAAAAAAATTAAAATTCAAATAAAACACCAATACGTATTTGGCGTGGTAAATTATAGTTGCCTGATGCGTTTACTCTAATATTATACATATCGCTAAATGCGGTTGCACTGTTTGCTAAAGCCAATGCAGCTTTTGCTTGATTAGAAGTTAAATATCCATCATCATCGGGATTACCGGTATAGTTATATACATTTAAAACATTACGTGTATTAAATACATTTAATACTTGTAAATAAACATTTAAGTTAGCTGTTTTACGGTTTTCATCATCTTTTTTGCCCCACGCTAATGCAATGTTTTTATCAACCCTTAAATTACATCGGTAGCTCCATGGTTTGCTAGAACCATTAATTTGACCAACAATGCTTGAACGGGCATTTCCATTTAAAGGAACTGCTGTATTCCAACGTGTGTATGGGGTACCTGAACCTAATGAATTTGTTATATTAAATCCAACATCTTGAAAAATTTTAATTGTTTTACCACTTTTTGTTTTAAATGATGGTCCTTTATAATCTTTTTCACTACCAAAACGGTAATCGTAATTTAATGTAAATGTATGGCGTTGGTCAAAATCTAAAGGTTGCAGTACACGTAAGTTTGGCTGACCCGATTGTGCTAAGTTTGCACCTGAATTAGCATTAGAACCCGAACCTTCGGCAAATTGCAAAGTATAATTTAAATTAATACGAGAGCCACCGGTACGACGGAAATCAAACACAAAAGACATTCCTTTTACAGTACCAAAATCTATATTTTCAAATTGAATATATGTTCTAGGATAAGCTCCTGTTACTACTTTTTGATTAATCATATTACGCATTTCGCGGTAAAAAGATGTAACAGTTAATGAGGCATTTTTACGTTCGTTTAATACTTGCGAGAAACCTAACTCATAATCAATTGTTTGTTGCGGACGTTGATTTGGATTATTAATGGTTGGGTTTGCAGCACCGTAAGCATCTAAGTAATAATAATCTAACGGACTTAAACGACTGTTAGTAGGACGTTGAGTTAAAATATCGTAGTGTGCAAAAAAGTTAGCCACATCTGAAATTGGAAACGAGAAAGCAATACGGGGCATAGCATTAATTGCTGCCGCATAATTTGTAAATGCTCCAACACTCATTTTTTTATCGTAGTTGGCACGGTCTTTAAATAAAGGAATAGGGCGACCATCTGTTGATGAAATTAAAGTTGGGTCAGATAATTCATTTCCTTCAGCATCGAACCATTTATCTTTTTCTCTATAACCTTTTATAGAAAGCGGCGATTTTCCTCCAGATGGATTTTGAGCAACATACACAGCAGCATCTTTAGAAATATTTGCAGGAATATTATCACTAAAACCTGCCGGTAAATAATCTAAGGACTTTAAATCACCTACTTTAGCTAAGTCGTGTAAGGCATACTTATCTTTTAATACTTGTTGGTTGGCATCATATCTATCAACACGTAAACCAACGTTAAATTTAATATCTTTAAAATCAAATTTATCCATAACGTAAACCGAAGCGTATATTGGTCTAAATGAACCAATAGGGCGGGTATTACGACCATTATTATCAGTTTTGTCTAAAAAATCGGCAATGTTTGTTTTTCCACCTGTTTTTTCGCCTTGAGCAGAATAACCATTGTAACCCACTAAATTATCAGTACGTTGCTGCAATAATAAATCATCAGTACTAAACATGCTTAAAGTTAAATCATTAGGATCTAAGGCGTCTGTATTAACAAAACCTGTATAATTTCTAGGCAAACCTAATTTATCTAAAAGGGCTTCCGAAAATTGAGTTTGTTTATTTTGCTCGTATAAATATTCGTAATAATAATATGGTACTAAACCAGAAAATTGTGTGTTTAATTTTGGGTTAGATTTATCGAGTTCAGCTGTATGACTATTTGTTATTTGTCTCATACGCGTCCATAATGCTGCAGCTGTAACTCCATGATTACTAGATATAGTTTGATCGAACTCAAAGCCAAATGTAATGGCATGACTTTTAATATCTGCGTTAAAACTAGTAGCTACCCTTGCACGTTGAACTATTGCTTTACTAAATGAAGTTGGGTAATCGGCAAAATTATTATACAAACCATAAATATCGGTTGGACTTCCACCATTTATAATTCCATTATTACCTTGAATAAAGCCTAAATTTATTGGCACATTACTAGGTATAAATTGAGGTGCTTTATCTAACAAATAACTTGTATAAAGGGCAACATCAGGGTTAATTTCTGAAGGAGTAAATTTAACAGGGGTTAATTCGTTACGCCCTTGATATTCATAAGCATTAATTGTTTGAGTGCCGATGGCAAATTTATCTTTAAATTGATAATTAAATGCAAAGTTTTCTTCTAAAAAAGTTCTATTAAATTTACCAACATAACCATAATTAAAAATTTTATCTTTATGTTTTGCGCTTTGAGAGATTGACAAATTATTTTCATAACTCACTAAAAAACGAAAGAAAGGGTTAGTAATGATTGATTGTGATTTTTCTTTACTAGTTGTTGAATTACCGAATTTTTGAGTTAGATTTAAACTTACGCGAGAGTTGCGGCTTGTGGAAATTGAATTATTAACCGAATTAAATAATTGATTTTGAATAGGCGAATTATAATCATCGGTATATTCATAAAATCCGCTTAAGGATATATTTGTATTAGCAGTTGGTGCCCAATCTATTTTACCACTAAGTGATAAGGAGCGAGTTCGGTTATTAGGATTGGTTTTTTGTTTTACCATATCATCCTTGGTCACAAATTCAGATGAACGAATAGTTCCAACACCTGAAGGTGAGGGACGTAAAGGAGCATCTTTAATTTCCTGTAATTTATCTTCCTTTAAAACATAAATTGGTACAAAAGATGGATTTGGGTCTTTAATATAATTACCTTGGCCAGATATGAAAAATCCTAATACTGTTCTTTTTGTAGAGTCTTTCTTTTTATAAATTGGTCCACCAAAACTAAAACCTAAAGAGTTATAACCGTAAGGATCGGTTAACTGAGAAGAAATTAATTCAACGCCTCCAAAATATTTAGATTGTGGTCCTCTGGTAGAAATTGATATCGCACCTGATGTTAAATCACCATATTGTGCAGGAACCCCACCGGTAATAACATTTAATTGTTCGATAGATTGTTGTGGTAAATTAGGAGTACCAAACACTTTTACACCATCAACAAAATAAGTAGTTGCACCTTCTCTACCACCGCGTATGCTAATAGCTTTTCCTTCATCTGCTTGATAAACACCTGCAGTAGTAGCAGCTACTGAATTTACATCTTTAGTTGCTAAGTTTTGATAATCTTCTCTGGTTACAGTTTGACCAGACTTAGTATCAGGATCGATCAATGGGACTTGATACGTTACAACCTCAACCTCATCTAATCTTACACCTTCACCATTTGATAGACTAATAATGCCATAAGCGGTTTTACCATCACCTACAATTACATCTTTAAGTTCAGCGGCTTGATAACCAACATACACACCTTTTACAGTATATTTACCAGGGGCTAAGGGCTTAATAGTCGCCTCACCATCCATATTAGTAGTAGCTACGCCCACTTGAACTCCGTCCTTATACGCTACAATGTTAGCAAATGGAATCGCCTCTTTAGTTGCCTTATCTTGCAAGGTGATTTTAATAGCTCCGTTGCCAGTTTGCGCATTGGCATTTAAGCCAAACAAAATTACCAAACTAAATGTCAATAGTATATTTTTAATCATAGTGTTAAATTAACTTAAATTCTTATTTATATTAAAAAACCTTAAAAGTATAAACCTGAATGATATATTGCAAAAAAAAATGCGTATTTTTTATTATGTTATTCATTTTTAATGCTTTAAACTTTAAACGACTATTAACAATTCTTAACCTTATGGTAAAGTTAGGGTAAAAGTGTTTAGATTAATTTAACATTTAAAAAAGTGGTGGTTACAATTTTATAAGTGGTACGTTTTTGGCAAAAAGTGGTAAAAAGCATTTGTGACCCAGAAATACACTATTAATATTACGTTTTTTTCTTCTTTTTAAACATACGTTTGTAAAATGGTTCGCGACGGTTTTCATTGTGCATACTTGCTTTATTTTTGCTTTTTTTCATGCGTTTACGCACTTTTTTAGTTTGTAAGCGTTTGTGGTAAGCACGAATAGCCTTTCGCTCGGCACGTTCTTTACGGCGTTTTTCACGGGCTTCTTTACGTAACGCTTTTTGTACTTTACGTTGGCTTGCAACAGATTTTTCTTTGGGACCAGTACCTTTTTCTTGTGCGAAAGACGAAAATGAGATGGAGAAAATTAAGGAAAAAACAACTAAATATTTTTTGTAACAAAAGAGGGTTCGACTCCGCTTAGCCTGACAAAATATATGTTTAAACCACATTTTCTATTTTATATTCAATTACTTCCACTCCAAATTTGCGCAAAAAATCAACACCTTCATCGTTTTGCAAACCTTTAAATTTCGCATAACTATCTTTAAAAAAAACTTTTTTAATACCGGTTGTATAAATTACTCGCGCACAAGAAATACAGGGAGAAAGCGTAACATACAACGTTGCATCTTGCATGCTTACATTATTTTTTGCAGCATATAAAATAGCATTTTGTTCTGCATGTAATGCTAACGAGCAACTGCCTTTGCTATCACGTGGGCAACCATCAATTGGAAATTCAATATCGCAGTTGTGTGTACCAGCCGGCGGACCATTATAACCTAAAGAAATAATACGAGTATCTTTAGTTAAAACCGCACCCACTTGGGCTTTTACGCAGTGCGAGCGAAGTGCCAATTTTATGGCAAGCTCCATATATATATCGTTAAAGGAAGGTTTCATTTTTTAAGTTTTTAGTTTTTATTGTTTAGTTTAAATAAAACGGGCTACTAATTTATTAAAAACTAATAACAACATTAAAAACTATTTACATTGCTTCACTCACCACCTCTTTTACATCATTGGGCAACAAACGTTTTAAAAGGGCTTCTATACCGGCTTTCAACGTCATATTACTACTTGGGCAACCGCTACAACTACCGCGTAATTGTACAGTAACTATTCCGTTTTTTAATTGTTTAAAGGTAATTTGTCCACCGTCTTGCTCTACCGCAGGGCGAATGTATTGCTCAAGTACTTCAATAATTTTATTTTCAACATCGTTTGTAGGTGAAGTGTGCAGAGTATTTACCGCAATTGTTTCTTTAAAACTACTATCCTTAGCTACTAATTTTTCAGGTAATTTTTCAATCACCACATTCCCTTTGTTTAAGTATTCAGTAATAAACACGCGGAGTTCATCTCTTATTTCTTCCCAAATAACTTCTTCGTGTTTGGTAATAGTTATAAAATTACTGGCAATAAAAATATTTTTAACAAACGGAAATTGAAATAATTGTTTGGCAATAGGTGCAAAGGTTGTTTGCGAAATATTTTGATATTCGGCAGTAGCGCCGCTTACTAATAATAATTTATTAGCAACAAATTTTACGCTCGATGGGTTTGGTGTTTCCTCGGCATAAATAATGTAAGGGATTTCAGTAAGATTCATTATTTGTAGAAATTTAATTACAAAGATACTAATTTAAGTAGTTTAGGTTTAGTATTTTTAGCAAATGAAGTTTATACTTTTTTTAATTTTATTTAGTCAGATTTTATTTAGCCAAACTGTTATAAAAGGTGTAATTATAGATAATTCCACTAATAAAGGTATACCCTTTGCAAGTATTGGTATTATTGGAAAAAATATAGGTTCGGTAAGCGATGAGGAAGGTAATTTTGAATTTACCCTTGCTACTAATTTAAAGTTTGATAGTCTTAAAGTGTTTAGTATTGGTTATAAACCTACGGTGTTTTTGGTTTCGGAATTTATTAAAGAAACCAACAAAACAATTAAACTTATAAACCTTCCTACACAGTTAGAAGAAGTAGTTGTAAAATCGAAAAAAGTTAAGTATAAAACACTTGGTACAACAAATTACACAAAAAATAATTGTACGGGTTTTGCCGATATTGAAGGCAATTGGAAGGGTTCGGAAGCCGCTATTTTAGTGCGAAATAAAAAAAATGTGTTAATGGAAAATTTTAGTTTTTACGTAATTCAAAATAAATATAACGATTCGTTGCGATTTCGATTAAACATATACGAACGCATTGCACCACCAAAAGATGCGCCAAAATGGCTGGGAGACGACTGGGTAGGATCTACTCTTTTAAAAAAAGCTATTATTTTTAAAGTAGGTACTAAACAAGGCGAATTTACATTGCCCATTCGCGACTACAACATACATACTGATAAAGATTTTTTTATTAGTTTAGAGTGTTTAATGGATGAAATGGAAATTACAAAATTTTGCTATTCGGGCAGTGCCGATGTTGCTTCGTATTACAAAGTTAAGGCATTTGCAAAATGGCATAGAACTGGTGGTAGCAGAGGCGGTGGTGGGGGCGATTTTAATGTAAAAGTTTCGTACACAAAATAATTTTATAAACTATGTTTGAACATTTATTAACTGTAAACGGTGTTTTAAGCTTACTAAGCTTAACTTTAATGGAAATTTTGTTAGGAATAGACAATGTGATTTTCGTATCCATTGTACTAGCTCGTTTACCAAAAGATCAAGCAAAAAAAGCAAGTTTTATTTGGATGGTTGTTGGCATTTTTATGCGCATTGCCTTGTTGTTTACCTTAGTTTATTTAATAAAGGGTGAGCAGGTTCTATTTACAATTTTTAATCACCCCGTACAATTAAAAGACACAATAATGCTGGCTGGAGGTTTGTTTTTACTGGTAAACAGCACTTTAGAAATACATAATAAATTAGAAGGTGCAAACGAAAAAGGACATGATGCTAAACAAAATTTAAAAAAAGGTTTTAAATCTATCATGTTACAAATTTTATTAATTGATGTTGTGTTTAGTGTTGATGGCATAATTACCGCTATTGGTATGGCTCGCGAAATTGTAACGATGGCAACAGCCGTAATAATAAGTATGGCAGTAATGTTTTATTATGCACCAAAAATTTCGGCGTTTATTGAAAAACATCCAACTTTTAAAATTTTAGCCTTATCGTTTTTAGTATTAATTGCCGTATTATTAGTGGTTGAAGGCGTGCATTTAGAAACCGTTCACATACCTAAAGGCTATATTTATTTTGCAATGGCATTTAGTTTTGCGATTGAATTAATAAACCTACGAATACGTAAAAATCGTAATCCTGTTGAGCTTCGTAAGAACAACTTAGAAGACGGCGCATCTTAATAAATTGCTTTTATGGCGTTGAACTGCATTTTTAAAATGCTCATTTACGGCTGTAAATTGAGCTTTTAAAAATTTGTTCGCCTAAAAAAATCTAATTTATTAAGACGCTAAAAAATATTAAAAATTAAATAAAATAAAAATGACTTTAACAGAAACACATTTTAATTTTCCGAACCAAACTGCCTATTACAAAGGTAAAGTACGCGATGTGTACACAATAGAAAATAATATTTTAGTAATGATTGCTAGCGACCGTATTAGCGCGTTTGATGTGGTATTGTCGCGCGGCATACCTTACAAAGGACAAGTATTAAACCAAATTGCCGAACAGTTTTTAAACGCTACCAAAGATATTGTACCCAATTGGTTATTAGCAAGTCCGCACCCAAACGTTACTGTTGGTAAACAATGTGAGCCTTTTAAAGTTGAAATGGTAGTACGTGGTTATTTAGCAGGCCATGCTGCACGTACTTACACCAGTGGCTTACGCATATTATGTGGCGTAACATTACCCGACGGTTTAAAAGAAAACGACAAGCTCCCTACCCCAATTATTACGCCAACTACCAAGGCCAGCAAAGGACACGATGAAGATATTAGCAAAGAAGAAATTATAAAACAAGGTATAGTTAGTAAAGAACATTACGAACAATTAGAAAAATACACATTAGCCTTATACGCCCGCGGACAAGAAATAGCCAACAAAATGGGCTTAATTTTGGTTGACACTAAATACGAATTCGGTTTATATAGTAACCAAATTACGTTGATGGACGAAATTCATACACCCGATAGCAGCCGCTATTTTTATTTAGAAGGCTATGCTGAACGCCAAGCAAAAGGCGAAGAACAAAAACAATTAAGTAAAGAATTTGTACGCCGTTGGTTAATTGAAAACGGATTTCAAGGCAAAGAAGGGCAAAAAATACCTACAATGAGCAATGAATGGGTAAACGAAATTAGTAACCGTTATATTGAATTGTATGAAAAAGTTACAGGAAACAAATTTATGAAGGCAAATTACGAAACTATTTTAAAGGATGTGGAAGTGGCGGTGAATGGGTATTTAATTAAACCTAAAAGTTGAAAAGAGAACAGAAGAAGATTTCTATTCGATTTTTTAACGACCGAGAAGTGCGAGCCGTTTGGGACGATGAACATTTTAAATGGTGGTTTAGTGTGTTGGATATTGTAGCCGTGCTGACCGACCAAACAGATTACGCTAAAACTCGTAACTATTGGAAATACCTGAAGGCAAAGCTAAAAAAAGAAATGAGTGAACTGGGTAGTGCAACTATCCAGTTGGGTAGTACCACTACCCAACTGAAATTAACTGCAGCTGATGGAAAAAAATATAATTCCGATATGCTCGATTACAATGGTATTATTGCCTTAGGCAAAAATTTTCCAGGCACAAAAGCCAATCGTTTTATAGAATGGTTTACCTTTAGCGACGAAAGCATAGACGGTAAAAGTAAAACAAAGGCGTATGCCTTGTTTGAAAGTTCCTTTGTTAAGAGCATAGAGGTTGGAACTGCCAAAGGTTTACAACAAATTCACGCTTATTTGTTTGGTGGCTTATATGATTTTGTAGGGCAAATTCGCCAAAAAAATATTTCAAAAGGCGGTTTTCATTTTGCCGTATCGCGTTTTTTGGATGAAATATTAAAGCAAATAGAAGCAATGCCCGAAACCACCTTTGATGAAATAGTAAACAAATATGTAGAAATGAACATTGCCCACCCATTTATGGAAGGCAATGGCCGAAGCACTAGAATATGGCTAGATTTGATACTAAAAAAACGACTTAAACGCTGTGTGGATTGGAGTAAAATAAGCAAACCAGATTATATGAATGCTATGATGCTTAGTCCAACTAAAAGCAATATTTTAAAATCATTTTTGCAAAATGCTTTAACAACTAAAATCAACAACCGTGAAAAGTTTTTAAAAGGCATAGATTATTCTTATTACTACGAAGAAAATTAGCACAAAAATGGATACAATGGGCAAACAATTTTAAAGGATGTGGAAGTGGCTGTGAATGATAGTTTGACATATCTTTAAGTTTTTTTTAAATACTATAATCATGGATAATATTGAAATCACAACAAAACAAAAAAAAATTTATGTTCACCTGATTTTAATTTCAGTAATAATTTTCAATTTTTTTATTTATAAACTTTTAAATTATGGAATTAGCAATAATGTTGTTTTTATATTAAAAATTATTTTATGCATTACCGGAATAAATTTATTCTACAAAACAATAAAACCATTTGAAAAAAAATCAATTTATTTTTCTTTTTACTTTTTGTATTTATTAATAATTTTAGTGGGAATGCTTTACCCCACAAATGTTAAATTTAAAGATAAAGGTTATATTTTTTCAAATAAACCTCAAGGATTTTTTAGGTACTTGCTGTACTTATTAGATTACAGAAAACAAAATTATTATTTTTCAAAAAAAAATTGGCGAAGTTCGAATAACTCAAGAACATAGTTTTGGAAAAAGCAGTTTTTTTGTAAAAGAAAATAAAGGATATTTAAAAATCGGCTTGGCTAATTATGAATTTCAAAATAATAAATACATAAAAAAATTTGATACTACAATTGTATTTGAATTAAATTAAAACTAGTTCGAAATGGAAAATAACTCATAATGTTTCCAAATAAAAATTAGAAATAAATCTTACAGGTTTTTGTAAATAAAATTACTATGTTTGTCAATACAAATGACCTTAGTTGAAGAAATAAAAAACACCATTCGCGATGTGCCTGATTTTCCAAAACCGGGCATTATGTTTAAAGACATTACCCCTATTTTTTACAATCAAACACTTTGCACCCAAATTGTGGATGCCTTTATTGCTAAATTAGATGCTAAACCCGATGCTATTGTAGGCATTGAAAGTCGAGGATTTTTATTTGGTTTTTTAGTAGCCAATAAATTAAATGTGCCGTTTGTATTGGTGCGTAAAGCCGGTAAATTACCTTACAAAACTTTAAAATACGATTACGATTTGGAGTACGGTAGCACCACAATTGAAATGCACGAAGGTGCGCTTGAAAAGGGCTGGAATGTAATTATACACGACGATCTTTTAGCAACAGGTGGTACCGCCGAAGCAGCCGCACAACTTGTTAAAAAATTGGGCGCGAACATTTTAGGCTTTACATTTGTTATAGGATTAGAATTTTTAAACGGAAAAGATAAATTAATAAATCACTCAAAAAACATAACATGTCTGGCACAGTATTAGAAAACAACGCAATTACATTTGCAAAAAACGAAAATCAAATAATGATTGCGGATATGATTCGCAAATTTGGTAAAGAACACATTTATCCAAAAATGATGGAATGGGACGAATCGCAAGAATTTCCTATTGAAGTTTTTAAAAAATTAGGCGAATTAGGCCTAATGGGCGTTTTAGTACCAACTGAATATGGCGGTAGCGGATTTAGTTATACCGAATACGTAACTGCCATTACCGAATTAGGCTCAATATGTGGCTCAATTGCATTATCTATGGCGGCACACAACAGTTTGTGTACAGGCCATATTTTACAATTTGGTAATGAAGAACAAAAGAAAAAATATTTACCAAAATTAGCTACAGCAGAGTGGATTGGCGCTTGGGGCTTAACCGAAGCTAATACCGGAAGCGATGCGATGCGCATGCAGTGTGTAGCTAAAGAAGATGGCGACTATTGGGTACTTAACGGTACCAAAAATTGGATTACACATGGAATAACAGGCAACGTAGCCGTTGTATTGGCGCGTACCGGTGAATTATTAGACAGTAACGGCATTACGGCATTTGTTGTAGAACGCACTACACCAGGTTTTAGAGGCGGAAAAAAAGAAAATAAATTAGGCATGCGTGCCAGCGAAACTGCTGAATTAATTTTTGAAAATTGCAGATTACATAAATCTCAAATATTAGGTAATGTGGGCGATGGCTTTAAACAAGCCATGAAAGTATTAGATGGTGGACGCATTAGCATTGCAGCTTTAAGCTTGGGTATTGGAAAAGGCGCGTTAGATGCAAGTATTAAGTACGCTAAAGAACGTCAGCAATTTGGACAACCAATTGCTAATTTTCAAGGTATTGCTTTTAAATTAGCCGATATGGCAACCGAGTATGAAGCGGCAGAATTATTAACGTTTCAAGCGGCTGATTTAAAAAATAATCATAAACCTATGACCAAGGAAAGTGCTATTGCAAAATACTACGCCAGCGAAATGTGTGTAAAAGTAAGCACCGAAGCCGTGCAAATATTTGGTGGCTATGGTTATACAAAAGATTTTCCGGTTGAAAAATTTTACCGCGATAGTAAATTATGTACCATTGGCGAAGGAACTAGCGAAATTCAAAAGTTAGTAATTGCGAGGGAATTGTTGAAGTAGTTGTTGTAAGGACACAAAAGAGTAAAAAGACATAAGGGATTATAGGGACTTAGTGACTCTCCAGAAAAGCATAAAATATTAACGTCATGATGAACTTGATTCAGCATCTCAGTTATTTCCGTTTTAGCACTAAGACACTAAACTAAGTTCAGGGTGACAGAAAAAAATACTACCCTTATTTAGTTAAAGTGGAATATACTTCAGAAAAAAAACTATTAAAATTTAAACTTTTTTATAAATACAAAACATTCGTTTTATGAAAAAATTTTTATCTGTTTTACTAAGTATATTTATATTTTTTTCATGCAAACAAAGTACAAATCAAAGCACTCAAATCAATTTCTACCATTGGCGCAGTACTTTTAATCTAAGTCCGCAAGAAAAAGAGTTTCTTAAAACTAACAATTGCAAAACGTTATATATAAAATATTTTGATGTAATAAAAGAAAATGGTGTAGTAAAACCAGTTTCTATCATTCAATTTAATAAGGAGACTAATTTAAAAATTACGCCTGTAGTTTTTATAAAAAACGACGTATTTATTAAAAATAATACAGCATTAGTAGATACTTTAGTAAATAATATTAAAAAATTAATTACTCAAATAAACTCCAAAAATAAAATTTCTATAAACGAAATTCAGTTGGATTGTGATTGGACAGAAAGCACTCGACAATTTTATTTTTATTTTTTAAAACAATTTAGCGAAAAAATAGCGCCAATAAAAATAAGTGCTACTATTCGTTTACATCAAATTAAATATAAATACAAAACAGGTATTCCGCCTGTAAATACTGGTATTTTAATGTTTTATAATATGGGTAAAATAGCGGGCGATACTTTAAATTCTATTTATTCTAAAGAAATATCTGAAAAATATAGTTCTTATTTAAATAATTATCCTTTACAATTATCTGTTGCTTTGCCCATTTTTGCGTGGGGCATTCAATCTCGAAACGGCAATGTTATTAATTTATTAAATAAAATGAATTATAATGATTTTAATGCCGATACTAACTTTAGTAAGCAAACAAATGCTATTTTTAAAGCGAAAAATTATTGTTTTAAAAGTGGTTACTATTTTGTAAAAAACGATGTTGTTAAATTAGAATCTATTTCGGAAGAACAATTAATTGAAATGGCAGAATTGATAAACGCTAATTTAAAAACAAAAGCAAGCGAAATAATTTTTTATGATTTAGATACTATTAATTTAAACCGTTATGATAAAAACATCTTTAAAAAAACAGCTGCTGTTTTTAATTAGTTCAACCATTGCAGGCATTGGCGTAATATTGGCATGTTCTGGAAGTTGGTATACCATTAACGATACTACCAACTACACACCTGAATTGTTTGTAGATAAAAGTTACTCGCCGTTTTTTTATTCCTACGATTATTATTATGACATTGGTCACGATGAAAAACAAAACGATAGATTTAATACTACTGTATCAAATGATTGGTATATTTATTTAGATAAAAAGTATCCCCAACTCGAAATAGAATATCTGCTTTTTAAAAGTTATCCAAAAACTATTGATAGTATAATTAAAAACAATATACCATCCCGTTTTGCAAACCTATTAACTATTAAAAGTAAAGATAAAAAAGTAAAAGACTTTTTAAATTATTTAAACCTTGCCAAACAAGCCGAAACTTTTGCCCTTACCAATTCTGACGATTGGAACTACGACGATAAGCCTAAAAAAGTACGTGCCAGTTCTACCGCATTTTGCGCATCGGTGCTTTTAGCATTTAATGCTAGCAAAGATAAATTTATAAAACAACGCTATTTATTTCAACTAGTACGCGCGTATTATTTTAATAATAATTATAATAATTGCGTTTCTGTTTTTGAAACTAACCAAGCCACCTTTGATAAAAATACAATGTATTACCGCACTATGAGCTACGTGGCAGGAGCATTAAAAAAAACAGGCAAATTAAGTCAGGCAAATTATTATTACAGTTTAGTATATGATGGCTGTAACGAATTAAAAACCACAGCTCACTACAGCTTTAAACCGCAAAACGAAGCAGATTGGCAACAAACCATAGCTCTATGTAAAACGTACGACGAAAAGTGTACACTGTGGCAAATGTTGGGTGTATTTTATAACGACGAGCAACGTTCGTTAGAAGAAATTTTAAAATTAAATGTAAAAAGCGATAAATGTGATTTATTAATTTGTCGCGCCATAAATAAATTAGAAAATAGTTTGTTTGAATCGGGAATGACTAGTGAAATTAATTCATCAAACGCAACTAAATCTCAAGTAACAAATTACATTAACATACTTCAAACGCCTTTAATAAATGATAGAAGTTTAATGATGCCAGGTACTAAATTTAAAACGTACCAATGGCAAATGGCTTTGGGTTATTTGCAAACGTTAAGTGGTAACTACAGTATAGCCGAAATAAATTACAACGCTGCACAAAAAAGTACCGAAGCCTCGTTAATGTTAGATGAAACTTCTAAAAAATTAATATCATCAAACATTCGTATTTTAAAGATAATTAATTCAATATCTGAACTTAAAACAATTGATAAAACTGCCGAGGATAAATTATTGCCAGAATTAGAGTGGTTAGTTACTCTAACAAAACAAGAAAATAAAGAATTGCGTAATAATGCATCTTATACATGGATGAAAAAAACGTTGGCAAAAAAATACCACGCTCAAAAAGATTATTTAAAAGCTGAATATTATGAAATAGATTATGCCTTTTATTCAAATGAAAAACAATTGCATGATATGCAAAATCAATTACTAAAAACAAATAAAACATCTTATGAAAAATACTGCGAAAGTATATATCAATTTAATATTTATATACTTTTCGAATACGAAGCCATTGGAAAAACTTACAAAGACGATTTAGATGGTGCGATTGCCTTAATGGAAAAAGCCGGTAAAAATGGTGAAACAACCTTGTTAAGCAATCCGTTTAACGGCGGTATACAAGATTGTCACGATTGTGACCATGCCCTACCGCAAAAAACCAAATACTCTAAAATCTCAACACTTAAAAAAATGAAAGAGATGAAAGATAAATTGAGCACCGATACTTATAACAATGCGTTGTTGCTTGGAAACATATATTACAACATTACTTTTTTTGGAAGCTCGCGCATGTTTTATTACTGCGCAATAGTTGATGCAAGTTCATCTAATATAATAGATATGGCCTTAGCTAAAAAATATTATAAAATGGCATTAGATGCGGCTAAAACAGACGAACAAAAAGCAAAATGTACTTACATGCTAAGTAAATGCGAGCGTAATGAGTGGTACAATAACAGCGGTAATAAAAATGTTGATTTTATTGCTTTTAAAAACTTTACCGAACTAAAAAAATACAGCAACACAAAATATTATAAAGATGTAATTAACGAGTGTGGATATTTTAAAAAGTACTGTGGTAAGTAATGTTAAAATAAACAAAACTTAAATTATTGGTTCATTTTTTGTTTAACTTATATGTATGCATAAATTAATTCTTATATTTATTTTATTATGTCATTTTACAAATGCGCAACTTAGTTTCTTAAATAAAGATACTGATTTAGGAACAATTGCCGAAGCCTACGAAATTAAGGGCGATGTGATTTTGAAAAACGAAGGCGATAAAAAATTATTTTTATTGCGTGCCGACGCCGACAAAGATTTAAAAATTTTCGCCTCCAAAAAAACATTGCAAGTTGGCGATACCTGTTTATTGACTATCTCTTTTATTCCTAACCAAACAGGTAAATTTAAAAAAAAGATTAGTTTAGTAAGCAGTAATCAAGCAACTCCATATGATTTAAGTATATATGGTTCTATTTCTAAAATTAAAGCCGACGATAAACTAGCTTGTTTTTATTTTGGAAACAGAAAAAATAGTAATGTAAAAATTAATACCGATCCAATTGTTGTACCCGAAAATAAAGAACCACGAGATATTAGTAATAAAATTCCCGATCCGAATAATACTGCCGCTATTACTAAAACACTAATTACGCAACAGCCAACAACCGTTTTTCAAAAACCTACAACCCCGTCAAATGAATTGCCATTATTGGACTACAAGCCCAACAACATTTTATTTTTAGCAGATGTAAGCAGCTCTATGAAGGATTCTCTAAAATTTCCGGTAATGAAAAAATCGCTTCATATATTAATTGATGCTTTAAGGGATATTGATAGAGTAACTTTTGTTACCTACGCCGATAGTGTAAAAATAATTAAAGAAAATATAAGTGGCGCGGATAAGCAAATTCTTCACCAATTAGTAAGTAATTTAAAAGCAAGAGGTTTAACTAAAGGCAACAAAGCTATTTTATTTAGCCAAACCATAGCGCAAAAACATTTTATCGCTGAAGGCAATAATCAACTATTTTTAGCTACTGACGGTAAATTTCGATTCTACCCCGACGATCAAAAAAAATGGATGAATCAACAAGCTAATAAAAAAATAATTTTAAGCACAGTGGCATTTGGAAATGACAAAGAAGCTATGCGCAACTTAAAAGAAATTGCCGAAATTGGCGAGGGAAGCTTTATACACATAAAAAACAAAAATAGCGACGAGGAAAAGTTACTAAACGAAATAAAAAAACGCAGTAAAAGAGAACCTTAATGTATTTGAGGAGATGTCATCCCGAGGAACGAAGGATCTGTTTAAAATAGATTCCTCGTAGATAGGAATGATAACACTAATTTTTTAAAATTAACTTCATTACAAACTGACCTACCATAATTGCTACTGTTGAACTAAATAAAATTACAATAATGCGTGCTCCATTTTTATAACTAAAAATTAAATGGCTTATTGTAAAAAAAATAGTAATTAAAAACGGAATTAAACTAGCATTTTGAGCAAAACTTTCGGAGAAATTGCCATTTAATAAAGCGATAAAAGACCTTTGCGTTCCACATCCAGGACATTCAATTCCTAAATATTTAACAAAAACACATGGTAGCATGTGTTCTTTTAGCAAATCGGTCATTTTCTAAAATTTGCCCCAAGGCATCATTGAAACTGCTGCTCCTAAAATTGCAAAATAAATAATATAAACTATTAAAATTACTGAACTTAAGCATAAGCCAATAATTGCGCAAACTCTTCCGGCTTTTAAATTATTAAAAGACGATAGATTATAATTATTAGGGTTGGCATTATACAATACTAAAGCTTTTTTAGCTAAAACTAAAGCTATAATACTACAAACTAAGCCTACTACACCGGCACAAAAGCAACCCGGAAAAATAGAACAAATACCCAAAACTAATATTGCAACTCCATTTGGTATATTTTGTGGCGCATTAAAATTATTAGGTTGATTACCTGAGTTATTAAAAGGTGCTGGATTATTTATGTCGTTAGGATTCATAGTTTCTAATTTAGACGCTAAAAATAAATAATAATTTGAGATAAAAAAATAAAATAAGAATAAAACAATTTATTAACCTTTTTTTAATCGTTTTAGCTGTTTGGCAATGTAATGTTCTGATGTAATTAAAGTCTGTTGGATTCTTTTTGCGTAATGTATACTTTCAATTATTTCTTTTTGTTTTTCCTCAATTATAATGTTTTTATCCTCAACCATTTTCTTTTGTTTAATAATAATTTTACTGGCTTTTTTGTTTTGCCTTAAACTCCTATATATAAAAAACGTAAAAAGTAAAACTATAATTAATCCAACAATTACAGCCCAAATAATAATTCGTTGTACTCTGCTTCTTTCTTTTACTAAATCCCGCTCTTTTGCCTGTTGTTCCTTTAAAACTGCCTCTTTTTTTTCGAAAACATATTTTATTTGACTTTTTATGCTAGCTTGATAATTAGCTTCATTATTAACGCTATCCTTATAACATACATATTGTTTATAATGTTCATATGCCCCTGCAAAATTGTTTTTAGCTGAATCTACCCTTGCAAATAATCGTTCTGCGTTGCGAATATTGGCAGGAAATTTTAATTTTTTAGATAGCACCAACGAACTATCAATATATAAAAATGCCAAAGACAATTCTTTTTGATTATTTGGAAAAGTAGTGGAAGATTGTTTTAAATATATTGTAGCTATATTATGCAAAGAAGCCGCTATTCCCTGTTGGTCGCCAATTTTTTTTCGCATAGCTTTACTGCGTTCATAAAAAATTAAAGCATTATTTAAATTTCCTTTGTTAAAATAAATACTTCCTAAGTTATTTAGAGAATAAGCCATACCTTCTTCATCACCTATTTCTTCTTGCAATTTTAAGCTTCTATTGCTGTAATACAAAGCCCTAGTCATGTTATTTTGAGTATAAAACAGGTTTCCAATATTATTGAGAGAATTTGCTATTGAATTCTTATCTCCAATTTCTTCTCTTATTTTTAAACTTTTTAAGTAATACTCCAAAGCTCTTGCAAGCTCATTTTGTGAATAATAAATTACCCCTATATTACTAAGCAGTTCTGCAATACCATCTTTAAAACCTAACTCTTCTTGCATTTTTAAACTTTTTGAGAAAAATTCTAATGCGTTAGGAATATCACCTTGGTTATTGTACATAAATCCAATATTATTATAGGCATCAGCCAACCCTTTTTTTGCTTTTTTAGCAATTGTTATATTATTAGTATTAACTAACCTCTCACTAATTTTAAGCATAAGATCATTGTATTTTGGCCATACAGCGTCATCACTTATGTTTTCAACTAGTTTTAATAATATATTAATTTTTGTGGTGTCGGTGTTAGCACTTTTAAGCGCAAGTTTTAAAGAATCAATATTTTGAGCTATAGAAATTAAGCTTAAAAAAAAAGCGATAATTATAAAAAATATTCTCGTCACAAAAAATAAAAATAAATATTTTAAATATCTAAAAATAAACTGATTAAAAAAATAAGGAATTAAAAATAAATTATTGCCATTTTTTTAATCTAATTCATTGTTTTGCAATGCGGTTTTCAAAAGTAATTAAAGCCTATTGTATCCTCTTTTTAAGATTATTAGTTTGTAATTTTTGATGCATTGGCTAATGGTAGCAGATTAAATTAGCTTAAATTTACATTAATAGAAACTATATTTAATAAAATGGATAATCAGGATTCACAAAAACCACGCAGAATTCGCTACAAAGGCACACACCCAAAAGCCTTTAAAGAAAAATATAAAGAGCTGCAACCT
Source organism: Bacteroidota bacterium (assembly GCA_043772435.1). Taxonomy (GTDB): domain Bacteria; phylum Bacteroidota; class Bacteroidia; order B-17B0; family Aurantibacillaceae; genus Aurantibacillus. Next base: position 5,982 of record JAYVGH010000195.1, on the reverse strand, counting down.
AAGCAATATGCTGAAGATATAGAAAAAGTAATGTTACAAGGGCGCACTCCTGCAGGCATGCACCGTTCTATTTGTGTAAGCGAAATAATGGAATTCCTAAAAATTGTTCCTGGACAAATTGGTTTGGATGCTACATTGGGTTATGGCGGACATAGTTTAGAAATACTAAAATGTTTACTACCCGGCGGTCGTTTGTATGCAACCGATGTAGATCCTTTTGAATTACCTAAAACGCAAGAAAGGTTATCTGCTTTGGGCTACGGGTCTGATGTTTTAACAATTAAAAAAATGAATTTTTCGGGCATTGATTTAATTGCTGATGAAGCCGGACCTTTAAATTTTGTGCTAGCCGATTTGGGCGTATCGTCTATGCAGATAGATAATCCTGAAAGAGGTTTTTCGTTTAAAGTGGATGGTCCTTTAGATTTAAGATTAAATCCAAAAAGCGGTAAATCGGCTGCTGCACTTTTAAAAACAATTTCGCAAAACGATTTGGAAGAGTTATTATTGCAAAATGCCGATGAACCGCACAACGAAGCCATTGCCAAAGCTATTAAAATAAGTTTTGCAAAAGGCATTGATGTAGTTAACACAATGCAATTACAAGAAATTATAAAAGAAGCCCTACATTATTTACCACACAGTATGCAAAAAGAAGAAGCTAAAAAAGCCTGTCAACGTTGTTTTCAGGCGTTGCGTATTGCGATAAATGATGAATTTGGAGCGTTAGAAAAATTTTTAGAAAAACTGCCTGATGCACTTGCCACCGGAGGGCGTGTTGCCATCCTCTCATTTCATTCGGGTGAAGACCGCCGCGTTAAAAAATCGTTTCAAAATTTAAACCGTTTAGGCATATATAGCGATGTTGCCCCTGATCCCATTCGGCCATCAGCGCTGGAATGTAATGCCAACCCCCGTGCCCGCTCCGCAAAATTACGCTGGGCTATAAAAGCGTAATTTTAATAAAAAAATTTATTAATTTTGATTAAGTGGTAGAAACAGAAGAAATAACAGAAGTAAAAACGCAAGTAAAAATACTTGAGAGCGAAGAGCGCCAAACCATTATACATTGTAACGTAGGTAACGTTGATGATAATTACGCTTTTCGTATTTGGCCAACTACTTTTTTAATTGAGCATGGCACCGGCAGGCAAGCTAAATTAATAACAGCTTTTAATATTTCGTTTGCTCCACAATGGACGTTAAATGATAACAAAGGCTTTACATTAATTTTTGAAGGCCTTAGTAAAAGTTGTGCCGTTTTTGATTTAAAAGAAGTTATACCACAACAAGGCGGCTTTGAAGTGTTGGGAATTGTGCGAAATAATTCAGATGTGTATCAGGTAAATATTTAGGTATTGTGCGTGTGCGTTGGCACTGGCTAAGCATTGAACGCGCGTGGATATGAATTATTTTTTTATAATTATTTCTATGATTGTTTATGTTTAAAAAATCGGGAGATTTATGTGTTCTATTTTTGGCCTTATAAAATTTTGAGTTAAAGTCTATTTGCAATAAAATGCGAAGGGCTGTGTGAAAGACGATTTTTGCCTCTCGCGCAGCGCTTAGATCGTCAGGCTTTAATGCAAATTAGACTTTAGCAAAATTTTATAAAGCCTTGATTTTTTTTGTTACTTTTTTTGATCAAGCAAAAAAAGTAAGCTAATTTTAAAAATTGACTTTTTAAGTAGCGGATATTTAGGTTTATATAATGAAAATCAACTTGTCTTTACCTCAATAGTACCATCGGCATATTTCGCAAAACGGGTTTTTTCTCTATCATGTACTTGGTCGTATTTAGGCCAAGGCCAGCCACCAAATTGCGTTTTGTGATAATCTTCAAAAGCCTCATTTATTTCTTGTTTGGTGTTCATTACAAAGGGTCCGTATTGCATTACGGGTTCACCAATTGGTTTACCTTGTAACAATAAAATACTTACTGCATCTTTTCCTGCTTATAATTCAACATCCAAATCGGCTTTTAATTCAATAGCTGTATATTTTTCAACTAAATTTTCTGCAACCGTTATCGCGTTACCTTCGTAAAAATAAATAGTACGATTAATTCCGGTTAATGCTTATAGTAAAGTAAATACAACTCCCGGTTCCAACTTCATATTCCAAATAGCAACTTCATTTTTTAGATCAGAAGTTCACGAATCGTTTGGTGGCAAAGGGCCTACTGCATCACCGAATTTTCATGCAATTAGTTCTACTACTGTTTTTTTGTTAGCACTATCTGTATATGATCGGTTAGCAATCGCTTCTTTCCAAAACATTTTAAATGTGAAACTACCATTTTATTTTTATTTGGTAGGTTTAATCAAATTTTAAATAACTCCAGTGTATTTTCTTTATCTGTGTAAAATAACGGATACGATTTTTTAAAAGATTTGGTAAACGACACCGCAGGCATTGCAACAGCAGATGCAAAAGCCACCAATGAGCGTGTTAAAAAATTACGACGTGGAAGTGGGTTACTCATGGTTTATTGTTATGAAAATTTGTTATTCAAAAATAATAAATTGGATTTAGAGGCTGTTTAAATTTTATCTAATTATTTTGTTATGCGTCTTTTTGGCTACAATTTCGTTAAATTTTTCGCCGAAGGCAAACTGCATCGACTACAAAATTTGCCTGCTACCGCATTTGCTGGCTCAAATGCCATTTTAGGCATTTGTCCTGCTCAAAAATACGCTATAACAAATCTAAAACATAAATTTTAAACAGCCTCTAAGAATGGTTGTAAAATTTAACCTATAATAGTTAAAATTGTTTACTTATTTATACACCAAAACTGCCATTATTTAAATTTTTTGTTTTATTATTGAAATAGCTATTTGAACTTAAATTATATTAGAGAGATTATGTCGGAAGATAAAAAACAACAATTAGAACAACAACTCTGGAAAATTGCAGACACCCTTCGTGGTAAAATGGATGCCGATGATTTTCGTGATTATATACTAGGCTTTATTTTTTACAAATACCTGAGCGAAAAAATGCACCACTATGCCGATAGCATTTTAAAACCTGATAAAATTACATACGACCAAGTAGAAAAACATAAGAACAAAAAAGAACTACTAGTTGCTATTAAAGACGAAGCCCTTGATAAACTTGGCTACTTCCTAAAACCATCCGAACTATTTAACGAACTAGCACGCCGTGGCAATGCCGAAGGTAAAAGCAAATTTATTTTAGATGACTTAGCCAAAGTGCTTACCAACATTGAGCAAAGCACTATGGGCAGCGAAAGCGAAGAAGACTTTGGACACCTGTTTGAAGATTTGGATTTAACCAGCAGTAAGCTAGGCAAAACCGAAAACGATAAAAATGAATTGATTGTAAAAGTACTGACGCACCTTAACGACATTGATTTTGACATACACAATACCGAAACCGATATTTTAGGCGATGCTTACGAATACCTCATTGGTAAGTTTGCCAGCGGTGCGGGTAAAAAAGCAGGCGAGTTTTATACTCCACAACAAGTAAGTAGCGTGTTAGCGCAATTGGTAACCATTGGTAAAAGCAAACTAAAAACTGTGTACGACCCTACTTGTGGCTCGGGCTCTTTATTGTTGCGTGTAGCTAAAGAAGTAAAAGATAAAAACATATTTTTTTACGGACAAGAAAGTAACCCAACAACATACAACTTGTGCCGTATGAACATGATTATGCACGATGTGCATTACAAAAAGTTTGATATTAAAAACGATGATACCTTGGAACGCCCTCAACATGTTGACCAACGTTTTGAAGCCATTGTAGCTAACCCGCCCTTTAGTGCTGAGTGGAACGCAAGCCCCTTGCACATGAGCGACGAGCGTTTTGCCGCTTATGGCAAACTAGCACCTAAAGGCACAGCCGATTTTGCATTTGTGCAACACATGGTGCACCAGTTAGATGATAAAGGGACGATGGCTTGTGTATTGCCACATGGTGTATTGTTTAGAGGCGGTGCCGAAGGCCACATACGCGAGCATTTAATAAAAGATAAAAATTACTTAGATGCTGTAATTGGTTTACCTGCCAATATATTTTATGGCACAGGCATACCTACTTGTGTTTTAGTATTAAAAAAGAAACGTGAGCATAAAGGCGATGTATTATTTATTGATGCCAGCCGGCATTTTGAAAAAGTAAAAACACAAAACTATTTACGTAAACAAGACATTAATAAAATAATAAACACCTACAAAAACCGTAGCGCTGAGGATAAATACAGCTATGTTGCCCCTTTAAGCAAAATAGCCGAAAACGATTACAACTTAAACATACCGCGTTATGTAGATACCTTTGAAGAAGAACAAGCCGTAAACTTAAAAACCGTAAGTAAAGAATTACACAAGGTGGCTGAAGCATTAGAAACCACCGACAAAAACATAGCCAACTATTGTAAAGAATTAGGAATTGATACGCCCTTTTAATTTTATGGAAACAACTAAAGTAGTACATAAGAAAAAGGTGTTGGCTCCTAAATTGAGATTTAAAGACTTTAATGAAGGATGGAAATCAAGCAACTATAAAGAACTAACATCAATGGTAACAAATGGATTTGTTGGTGTTGCTAAAGAACATTATGTTACTTCAGATGGAATCATTTATATACAAGGATATAATATTGTTGAAGGCGGATTTAATTTACATGGCATAAAACAAGTTTCCCGTGAATTCGATTTTAAAAATAAAAAATCTAAATTGCAATTTGAAGATTTACTAACTATTCAAACTGGCGATATTGGAGTTACTTCCGTCGTTACAGAAACTTTAGTAGGATCTAATTGTCATGCACTTGTTATATCTCGCTTCAATAAAAATATTGCTGCTCCAAAATTTTATATGTTTTACTTTAACTCTGAAAGAGGTAGAAGAATGTTGAAAGTTATTGAAACTGGCTCAACAATGAAACATTTAAATGTAGGTGATATAATTAAACTTCAAGTACCTTTTCCCTCCCTCCCCGAGCAACAAAAAATAGCCGCCTTTTTATCGGCGGTAGATGAAAAAATACAATTACTGAAGCACAAAAAAAAATTACTTGAGCAATACAAAAAAGGAGTAATGCAACAACTTTTTTCTGGTAAGCTGCGTTTTAAACCAGATGCGGTAGCTGAGCGGAGTCGAAGCTATCCTAAGTGGGAAGAGAAGAAGTTGGGGGATGTTTTTGAATTTTTCAGAGGTAGTCCAATTTCAAAAAGTGATTTGTGTGAAACTGGAAAATACTCATGTATTCATTACGGCGAATTATTTACAAGTTATTTTGAAACTATTAATAATATTAAGTCTAGAACAAATTTAGAAAATGGATTTTTTAGTAAACAGGGTGATATTTTAATGCCAAGCTCAGATGTAACCCCAAAGGGATTGGCTAAAGCATCATCGATTCAATTAGATAATATTATTCTTGGTGGAGACATGAATATCCTCCGTCCTTTTGCAAATTTCAATTCAATCTTTTTTAGTTATTTACTAAACTTTAATCAGCAAAAAATTATTCAAAAAGTTACGGGAACAACCGTGAAGCATATTTATAATAGAGATGTTAAGTTGTTGAAATTTGACATTCCATCATCATTTGAAGAGCAAAAAAAGATAGCTGATTTTTTATCGGCTATAGATATAAAGATAGAGACGGTGGCTGAGGCTCTAGAAGCCACCGCTAAGTACAAAAAAGGGCTGTTGCAGCAGATGTTTGTGTAACCCCGTCATTGCGAGGTGTCACCCTGAGCGGAGTCGAAGGGCGACGAAGTAATCTCAAACACAGTGTAAATAAACTAATAACAAAACAAAGAATAAAAAACTAACTATGAGATTAACCGCTCCGCTCGTAATGACGAAAACTTTAAAAAAGGCTGTGCAGCAGATGTTTGTGTAACACCGTCATTGCGAGGAGGTACGACGAAGCAATCTCAAACACAGTGTAAATAAACTAATAACAAAACAAAGGATAAAAAACTAACTATTAGATTAATCGCT
>JAYVGH010000194.1:0-21227 GCA_043772435.1 Bacteroidota bacterium | reverse complement strand
GAAGTTATTGTACAAACCGCCATCAAATAGTAGTTTTCCATCAATATAAATTGGACGAAGATAAAATGGATAACTCATGCTACTGCGAATGGCACTGGGTAAATCGCCTCTTTTAAACACTATTGATTTTTTTGTTTCAACATCCGAAGCATTACATCTAAAGGGTACTAATAAACTATCAAAATTATTAGATACGTTATTAGATACACTGCTAAAGGTTTCCATTAAATAATAATCTATTGGAATAGAATTTATTACGTTGGTTGGTAAATTTTTAAGATAGGGATCTTTTGGGTTAAATTTAAAAGTATACCACGAGGCCAAACTTTCACGTTCTTTTACCATGTATTCGTATTTTACGGGTAAATCGCCCCGGGTTATGCTTTTAAAAAAATTAGTTTTTACTAACTCTTCCATTTGTTGGGGAGTATATCCAATAGCGTAATAGGCGCCAATTAAGCCTCCAATGCTTGTGCCGGTAATGTAATCTATAGGTATTCCGTTTTCTTCTAGTGCTTTTATTACACCAATGTGCGCTATACCGCTTGCTCCGCCACCACTTAGTACCAAACCAACTTTTTGAGCGTTTAAAACACAACAATTTAATGATATAAATAAAAGGATAATTATTTTAAAAAGCGCTCTCAAATAGGTTTTAGTCTTCACAAATTTAATCTTTATCTAAAAACCTTATTAATTTCTTATAAATATTTATATTAGCGGCTCTCTAAAAACAAGTTAGTGATAAAATTTGTATTAAAAAAAATTGGTTATGGTGTAATAGTACTGTTTGGTGTTGTTACTACCATCTTTTTTTTATTTAATGTTTTGCCCGGCGACCCTGCCGCTGTAATGCTTGGACAACATGCAAGTAAAGATGCTGTGGAGGCTATTCATCGCGATTTAGGAACAGATAAGCCTATGATAGAGCAGTATGGGCATTATTTAAACGATCTGTCACCAATTTCAATCCATAATTATAAAAATTCAAACGATTTATGGTATTTAAATCCCCTAAAGTATTCTTGGACATCTCTTTTTACACTTGGCAACCAAAAAGTTATTGTTTTAAAACTACCTTATTTACGACAAAGTTATATTACTAAACGTAAAGTTTCTGAAATTATACAAGATACTTTACCTGAAACTACAGTACTTGCATTTAGCGCGATTATAATCGCCTCAATAATTGGTATTGCTTTGGGTATTGTAACTGCCACGCGTAAAAATTCTTTTTTAGATAGAAGTATTTTTGTATTGGCAACTGTATTTGGTATGAGTGCTCCATCCTTTTTAGTTGGATTAATTATAATGTGGTTGTTTGGTTACAAATTATCCTCCTACACAGGGTTAGATCCTTCGGGGAGTTTGTACGATTATGATGCGTGGAATGGCGAAGTGTTAAAACTTAAAAACCTAATATTGCCTGCAATTACATTAGGAATGCGTCCATTAAGTATTATTATTCAGTTAACCCGAAGTTCGCTATTGGATGTATTGTCGCAAGATTATATACGTACCGCAAAAGCAAAGGGATTAAGTTACAATAAAACAATAATTAAACATGCTTTAAAAAACGCTTTAAATCCTGTTGTTACAGCTATATCGGGTTGGTTTGCAGGTTTAATGGCAGGCGCAGTTTTTGTAGAAAAAATATTTAACTGGAAAGGTATTGGATACGAGGTAGTGGAAGCATTAAGTAAAAACGATTTGCCTGTAGTAATGGGTGCAACCCTTATTTTTGCTACTATTTTTGTGTTTATTAATATTATTGTTGATATTGTTTATGGTGTTTTAGACCCACGCGTAAGAGTGAAATAATATGAGCAGAAAAAAAATTGTGGCCGGTAATTGGAAGATGAATACCTCTTTAAATGAGGCTGTTCAATTGACGCAACAGATAATACAGCTTTTAGATAAAACTTTAGAGGTAGAAAAAATTATTTTTCCCCCATTTACATTCATCACTTCTGTAAACCAAATTTTAAAAGACACACCTCATTTTTTTGTTGGTGCACAAAATTGTAGCGAACATACAAACGGAGCGTATACCGGCGAAATAAGCGCAAGTATGTTACAACCTGTTGGATGTAATTATGTATTAGTTGGCCACAGCGAGCGCAGACACTATTTTAACGAAAACAATGCTCAGTTGATTTTAAAAATAAAAAACGCTTTAAACGCTCATTTGAAAGTTGTTTTTTGTTTTGGTGAAAAATTAGAACACCGCAAACAAAACCTACAATTTGAAACAGTTAAACAGCAACTTACCGAAGTGTTAGTTGAATTTGATGAAGCAGAATTACAAAACATTGTTTTAGCCTACGAACCCGTTTGGGCTATTGGAACAGGCGAAACGGCTACACCACAACAAGCCCAAGAAATGCACGCTTATGTGCGAACCGTTATATTACAATTATTCTCACAATTGGCAGCAGATAAAATATGTATTTTATATGGTGGAAGTTGTAATGCGCAAAATGCCAAACAATTATTTGCTTGCCCTGATGTTGATGGTGGATTAATTGGTGGAGCCAGTTTAAAAGCTGAAGATTTTAATACAATAATACAATCGTTTTAAAATTTTAATGCATTAAACTCTCAATTTCATCTGCTTCAAGCGGAATGTTTTGCATTAAATCGAGCTGCCCTGTTGTGGTAATTAATATGTTATTTTCTAAGCGAATGCCTAAATTTTCTTGTGGAATATAAATACCAGGCTCAACCGTAAATACCATGCCTGCCTGCATTTGGTCGTGAAAAAAACCAACATCATGCACATCTAATCCTAAAAAGTGGCTGGTGCCGTGCATAAAATATTTTTTATAGGCCGGCCACAATGGGTTTTGAATTTTTACTTCGGCACTAGTTAATAAATCTAATTGTAATAATTCTTCGGTCATAAATTCGCCAACGGCTTTGTTGTATTTTTCAAATGTTTGCCCTGGTAACAAAATTTTTGTAGCGGCTTTCATTACTCGTAATACAGCATCATACACTTGTTTTTGTCGAGGTGTAAATTTTCCGCTTACCGGCAAACAGCGTGTTAAATCGCTTGCATAGTTAGCGTATTCTGCCGCTACATCTAATAAAATTACATCGCCCTCTTTACATTGTTTGTTATTATCAACATAATGTAAAACACAGGCACTTGCACCACTTGCTATTATTGGTCCGTAAGCAAAACCTGCAGAGCGGTTGCGAATAAATTCGTGAATTAATTCGGCTTCTATTTCATATTCCCACACGCCGGGTTTTATAAATTTTAATAGGCGACGTACCCCTTTTTCAGTAATATCGCAAGCTTGCTGAATTAAGTCAATTTCCTGAGTGCTTTTTATAGCACGTATTTTATGCATTATTGAGGCGCTGCGTTTGTAATTGTGTAATGGATATTTTTGTTGAATAGTTTTATTAAAACGCATTTCGGCAGTTTGTGTATCAATACTGCGACGTGTATGTTCGTTACTATTAAGATAAATATATTCAGGTTGATAAAAAAATGCTTTCATTATTTTATCAAATTCGTGAAACCAATATATATGTTCAATACCGCTAACTACGGTGGCTTGTTCCTTATTTAATTTGGCGCCTTCCCAAATAGCAATTAATTCACTGGTTTCTTTTACAAATAAAATTTCTTTGTGTTTACCATCTTTTACATCCGGAAAAATAACCAATATGGTTTCCTCTTGGTCAATACCTGTTAAATAAAATAAATCGTTATTTTGTTTAAAACCCATGCTACCGTCTGCATTTGTTGGCATAGCATCATTACTTACAAAAATTGCCAATGCATTTGGCTTTAAAAAATTTTTAAACTTTTTACGATTTTCGATAAAAAGGCTTGAGTCGATTTTTTGGTATTTCATTTTATAAAATTAAAAATTTGAATTAAAGATTATAAATATATTTTTTGAACCATATAAGACATTTAAGGACATATAAAATTGATAGTTAACAGCTTATTTAAAATAGTCTTTCATGGGTTCAAAATAGCTTTCTTTCCAACCATCGGTATATTTTTTTGCATCGCCTTTTTGAAGATTGTAGTGGTGAAGATTTAAAGTCGTTTTATTTTCTTTTTCTTCAAATGTAATTTCTAACATTGAGTCAGGGGCACTTTCGTCAAATTCAATACTTCGCCAAGTTTGTACAATTTTTTTGTTAGGTATTAACTCTACGTTTTTACCTGTTATGTAATTGTTCCAAAAAGAATGTGCGTCATTTACTTTTGTACTTGCTTTAGCCGTAGCACCTGTAAATGCTGTATGTTCTTTACTGCTTAACCATGATTGGTGTAGTTTTTCGGCAGTAGCAGGTAATGTTATTTTTACTTTTAATAATTCCAATAATATAGTTTTTAGTTATTAATGTTTAACATAAAATTACGTTTTAAAATTGCAAATACGGCATTAGGCCATGTAAGCCACCTTCGCGACCAAAACCACTTTCTTTATAACCCCCAAAGGGTGAAGTAGGATCGAATTTATTATATGTATTTGCCCATACCACGCCTGCACGTAATTTTGTGGTAAGATTAAATATTTTAGAGCCTTTGTCTGTCCACACACCGGCACTTAAACCATAAGGTATGTTATTGGCTTTTTCAATAACTTCTTCAATCGTTCTAAAAGTTTGTATGGTTAATACCGGGCCAAAAATTTCTTCTTTTACTACCCGATTGCTTTGTGCAGCACCAATAAATATGGTTGGTTTGCAAAAAAATCCTTTTTTAGGAATTGCGCAATTGCTTTGGAACATTTCTAAGCCTTCATTTACTCCAATTTTTAAATACGATTTTATTTTTTCTAATTGTTCTTTACTATTTATAGCGCCTACATCGGTATTTTTATCTAAAGGGTCGCCCACAATAAGCATTTCCATACGGGCTTTTAATTTACTAATTACTTCTTCGGCAACGTTTTCCTGCACAAATAAACGAGAACCTGCGCAACATACATGCCCTTGGTTAAAGAAAATACCGTTTATAATACCTTCTACTGCTTGATTAATAGGTGCATCATCAAACACAATATTTGCTGCTTTTCCACCTAACTCTAAAGTTACTTTTTTGTTAGTGCCTGCAATTGATTTTTGAATGATTTTACCTACATCTGTACTTCCGGTAAACGCAATTTTATTAACATCGGGATGACTAACCATTGCCGCGCCTGTTTTGCCAAAACCGGTAATAATGTTTACAACACCGGGTGGCAGGTCGCAATCTTGAATAATTTCGGCTAATTTAAGAGCAGTTAAAGGCGTACTTTCCGCAGGTTTTAAAACAACGGTATTGCCGGTTGCCAAAGCCGGTGCTATTTTCCAAGCAGCCATTAATAACGGAAAATTCCATGGAATAATTTGTGCGGCAACGCCTAAGGGTTTTGGGTTACGGTTAGGAAAAGCGTAATCTAACTTATCCGCCCAGCCGGCATAATAAAAAAAATGATTAGCCGCGGTGGGTATATCAAAATCCCTACTTTCGCGAATAGGCTTGCCGCCGTTTAAACTTTCAATAACGGCTAACTCACGACTACGTTCTTGAATTACTCGCGCTATTCGAAAAATATATTTGGCACGTTCTTTTGCAGGCATTTTTTTCCAATATTTTTCATAAGCATTACGGGCTGATGAAACAGCTAAGTCAACATCTTTTTCGTTTGCTTCGGCAACTTGCGCTAAAACTTCTTCGCTACTTGGGCTAATAGTATCGTAATATTTTTTTGAATTTGGTTTTACAAATTGCCCATTTATAAATAAATCGTATTGCTTTTTTAATTTTGCATGATCTTTAGCTTCGGGAGCGGGAGCGTATTCCCAGTTAAAAGGGGTTGTTATTTTTGTCATAATTTTATTAAATTTTTTAACCAGTTGGGTTGGTAATGTTGGTTTAAATATTTTATTGTTTTTCCTTCAAAAACTTCAGTAATTAAAACGGGTTCATATTGCTGTGAATTATCAATAATAAAGGCACGATGAGAAAATGGAATTACTTTTTTTATATTTATTAAAGATTTATAATAACGCTCTTCAATTTTATTTTCGGGTACTGAATGACCGGCATTAGCAACCCTGTGCTTTACACGGCTTTTATTAATTTCGGGATTTAAGGTAGAAACGATGTATGAATATATTTGATGATCATTTTTTTTGAGTTGTTTAACAGAATTAATTTTTGAGGCATCGGAAAAAACCGATTCATAAGAAAAATTAATTTTTGAAACTAATAATATAATTCTATAAAAATCGGCAATAATTGCAGCGTTGTATGAATTAAAAGTGGCTTTATTAATTTTAATTTGGTTATTTATTATGCTGCATTTAAAAGTTTTTTTAAATCTTTTTGTTAGTGTATGATTAGAAATAAAACTATCAATTTCATACTGTGGAAATCTGTTTTTCAAAGTAATGGGGAAATTTATTAATCCAGTTAATTTAGCTTGTTTTAATATTTCATCTGCATTTATAAATACTCCTATGTCTAGATTAAATTCATTTTCTAAAAGATTAAATAAAGTTGATTTACCAGAACCGTTGGGACCAACAATAATTCTAACCTTATTTTGCACTTCCACTTGCATCTTTTTTTATTAATTTTTTAAAATATTTTGGTGCTTTTTAGTTAAAATCCTCCGCAAAGCCTGGTTTATCATCTGCGTCAATTATTTTTTTTATAATTTTTTTCTTTGTTTTTATTTTTTATAAATGCTTACCACTTCGACTACGCTCAGTGTGACGGTGTTAATCAATACTTATATAATCTTTGCTATAATAAACGCCTTTTTGTTCTTTACCTAATTGCAAAATTAAATCGTTTGCAAGGCTGCTGGCACCAAAGCGAAACCATTCGTTGCTCATCCATTTACTGCCCAACGTTTCGTTTACCATTACTAAATACTGTAAAGCTTGTTTTGCTGTTGATATGCCACCGGCGGGTTTCATGCCAATCATAATGCCTGTTTTTAGATAATAATCTTTTATGGCCTCTAACATTACCAATGTTACGGGCATAGTGGCAGCGGGCTGTATTTTTCCGGTACTTGTTTTTATAAAATCGGCGCCTGCTAAAATAGCAATATCGCTGGCTTTTCGAATGTTATCTAAAGTACTTAGTTCCCCGGTTTCTAAAATTACTTTTAAGCGGGCTTTGCCACAGGCTTGTTTAATGGCAGCAATTTCGTCAAACACAAAATTATAGTTTCCTTTTAAAAATTCGCCACGGCTAATTACCATATCAATTTCATCAGCACCATTATCTACTGCAAATTTTGTATCGCTTAGTTTAATTTCTAAGGTGCTATTACCACTTGGAAAAGCAGTAGAAACTGACGCAACTTTTACACCGCTTTTACCCAATGTTTTTTTTGCAACATTTACATAAGTTGGGTAAACACAAACAGCGGCAACTGTTGGCAAGCCTATAATATCGTCGGCAGGGTGCATGGCTTTATAACACATTTGTTTTACTTTACCTTCGGTATCTTTACCTTCAAGGGTAGTTAAATCAATCATGTTAAGGGCTAATTTTAAGCCACTTATTTTGGTGTGTTTTTTTAAACTTCTTGTATTAAAACGTGCTACACGCTCCTCTATACCAACTTGGTCTATTGTAGGGGAATTATTAAAATTTATCATAGTAAATACAGTTTAAATTTAGTAAATTATTTAGTTAATACTCAAAAACAAGATATAATATTTTCTACTTACTTTTTTTTTAGAAAAGAAAGTAACAAAGAAAATCGTGCTGTTTTTATTTTGCTTAAATTCTACTTTTGCTTCACTGCTAAAAAAAAAACTCGCTTCGCTCAAACAGCTTTTGTTGCTACGTTTCGCAAACTCTAATTTACACACAAAATAAAAAAGGAACAACCCTTACTTTCCTAAAATTTATTAAGAAAACACAGTGAAATCTAAATTTTTAAATTTTTATACTTTTTTAATAATTTTAATCAGAAGCATATATTTATATTTATAGACTTATGCCTAGTTTTTGTAAACCCGTTTCGAGTAAAAAACGATTTATTCCGTTTAGAGAAATTAACCCTGATTTTTCATTTACACTATTTGATAGGGCAAGTAGAGTTATTAAATTTGAGTGGCAAAGTATTACTCATAAGCAATCTGTTTTTTTAGAAATTGATTTTTTACAATTACTTGAAAGTGTTGAGAGTTCAAATTTGATTTCAAGATACGTTATTATTTATAAAAACGCTGTGCCTTGCGGAATTATTTATTTTCAAATAATAGATTTTAAAGCCGAAGTTTTTGGTAGTATTTTAGCAGATAAAGTAGAGGATATTAAATCTACCCGAATGAATTTATTTGAAAAATATTTAGATTCTAATAAAGATGAAACCATTTTGCGTTTATTTACGTGTGGAAATAATTTAGTGAGTGGGGAACATGGCTTTTTGTTTTTACCCGAAATTGCCAAAGAATCTCAATCGGAATTAGTGTTACAAATAATTGATGTAATTGGCAAAGAAGAAAAATTAGGAGGAGCAATTTCAGCTATTTTAATAAAGGATTTTGAACAGCCTTTAGAGCCTGCAGATTTGTTTGAAAAAGAACGTTTCACTCAGTTTTTAGTAGAACCTAATTTAGTAGTTGATATTCCGGAAAATAGTAATAGCATTGATGAATACATACTTTTATTTTCGAAAAAATACCGTAATAGAGCTAAAACTATTTTAAAAAAAGGAGCTATTTTAACTCAAAAATTTTTAGAGGAAGACGAACTTAAAAAATACGAAAATGAAATTTACCAACTTTACGAAAATATTTACGAGCGTGCAAAATTTAAACTAATAAAGTTACCCAAACATTATTTTTTAGAAACTAAAAAAATATTTCTTACCGAATTTTTGGTAAAAGGATTTTTTTTAGAAGATAAGCTGGTTGCCTTTAGTAGCAGTTTTTTTATTAGTAACAACGTTTTAGAGGCACATTATATTGGTTTAAATTACGACTTAAATTTGCAGTACGAACTTTACCAAAATGTTTTGTACAGTTTGATTGATATTGCCATTACCACTAAAAAACAACAGGTAAATTTAGGAAGAACAGCAGCGGAAATTAAAACAACGGTTGGCGCAAAGGCACAAGATTTAATTTGTTATATAAAACCACAAAATACTATTTCGAAAATTATACAAAAACCGTTTATTAATTTTTTAAAACCAAGCAAGTGGGTGGCGAGAAATCCTTTTAAGGAGGAGTGATACATAAAATATAATCATTTTCTACTCTATAAGGGTCATCATCAATATATTTAATTATAGAAACGATTCTCATAGTTTTATTTGGCTTTAATTTTCCGCTATTTATTGACATATATTTATTATTGTTAACTCTATTATTTATAAACTTAAATTTTAAGGAATCATTACCTTTTAAAGTATAAGTACTACTTTCAGCAAAATCTTTATCAATATTTTTAATTACACTATCACAATTGAATGATGAATTCATACTTAAGACTTGACCTTCTTTTGTAAATTTATAATATATTCTGTATGGCGGACCAACATCAGAAGGTCGCATATCAGAGCAGTAAACCCCTTCAATATATTTTTTTAAAGTTTTATTACTTTTATTTATCGTACATGAAGATACTATGAAAGCCAATAATTTTATCAATAGTAATAATTTAAAGTTAAATTTTTTTTTCATAAAAATTGACAATAAAATAAATAGACATTAATTGGCAAATAAAAAATGTATTTTAAATTTTATAATACACCACCTTCTTCGTTTCAAAAAACTCTTCGGTAAAGTAGTCTTTTAGTGCATAAAATTTGGCTTTGTTATAAAACGAACCAAATTCTTCTTTTAAATCACCACCTTTTAAATAGAGAATGCCATTTGGAAAATCGTTAAAATTTGTTTTTAAAAATTTGTTTTTTACCCAATTGTAAAATACAGGAAACTCTGTAACCGCGCGGCTCACAATAAAATCAAACTGTTTATCTATTTCTTCGGCACGTTGGTGTTTACCTTCTACATTTTTTAAACCCAAAGCTTTGCTTACTTCTGTTACCACTTTTATTTTTTTACCAACACTATCTACTAATAAAAAATTACTTTCCGGAAACAGAATAGCTAAAGGAATGCCTGGAAAACCGCCGCCCGTGCCTACATCTAAAATTTGCGTGTTGGGTTTAAATGCAATAACTTTTGCAATTCCTAAAGAATGTAGTACATGGCGTTCGTATAATAATTCAATATCTTTTCGCGAAATAACATTTATTTGATTGTTCCAAAAACTATACACCTCAAATAATTGTTCAAATTGCTGTGTTTGAAGCGGTGTTAAATCGGGAAAATATTTTGTAATAATTGAAATCAATTTATTTTTTTTATTATTGTCAGTTAGAGTAAAACTTGAAAAATTTTGTATCGATAACTGGAATCACTTCTCCATACAACCTTCGTTCTTAAGGCTTACTCGAAGTGACTGCAATTTTACACTTTATTTTTTAGGGCAGCATACAGCAAATCTCTGGCTCTAAATAGTTGAGCTTTTATTGTGCCAATGGGCAAATTCAATTTTTTAGAAATTTCTTCATGGCTCATTTCCTGAAAATAAAACATTTCAATCATTTCCTTATATTTTGGTTTTAAATTATTTACCAAAAGCCTAACCAATTCTACTTTTTGTTTTTTAATAAAGGTTTCTTCAGGGTCTAAAACCCCCGATTTTAAATTTGCCGAATGGTCAGACCCATCATTATTACTGCCTTTTGTATCTATTGAAAAAGTAGTAGCTTGTTTTTTCTTTCTTAAAAAATCAATTGCATTATTACTTGCTATTTTAAATAACCATGTACTAAAAGCAAAATCCGGACTATATTGTTCTAACTTTTTAAAGGCTCTGCCAAAGGCTTCTATGGTTAAATCTTCGGCATCATCTTTATTATTACACATTTTAAGCATCATAAAAAAAACACTTTCACGGTAACGCTGTAATAGTTCCGCATAAGCTTTTTGACTGCCTTTTAATGCGTTTTGTACCAAATTATAATCGTAAACACCTTTGGTAGAAAGATTTTGATTTATGTTGTTTAGTTCGTCCACTTATTGGGTTTATAGAAAAGTTTTGACAAATGAAAGATAGGATAAATTATTAACAAAAGCAACTCGTAAATTACGCTTCCGGCTAACAAATCGGGTTCGTTTAAGCGTTTAGTAGCTTTGTTTAAAATTAGCCATTGCACAATCATTTTTAAAAGTAAAGTTGCAGGTGCTAACAAAATTGTGTTTAACGAAAAACATAAACACACAACCGAAGCATAAAAAAAATACTGACTAAAATAATTAAAAAATAATTTTGCTTTGGTAGCAGAAGTATAAAAAGGTGCTGTAGTTAAATGGCGACTTTTTTGTATGCGCCAATCTCTAAATGTTTTTTTAGGTTTAGAAACTGTTATTGCGCCAGTATTTATACAAACATTTGTATTAGTAGCAGTTGAAGCTTCGTTTACAAATAAATCGTCATCGCCCGAATTAATATGGTAGTGGCTTTTAAAACCGTTTTGTTTAAAAAATAATTCTTTTGTATAAGCTAAATTTCGTCCTACGCCCATGTATGGCTTATTTTTTATAGCTGATGATAAGTAATTTGTGGCAATGATAAAAGTATCGAACCTAATTAATTTATTTAATAAACCTTTTTGTTTTTCGTAAGCGCCATAACCTAAAATAATTTGTTTATCGGTTGTAAAACCTGCTGCCATTTGGCTTAACCAGTTTTCAGAATCAGGATAACAATCAGCATCTATAAATACCAACCTATTGTGCGTAGCGGCTTTTATACCCACTAACATTGCAAATTTTTTACCGTGTTTGTAATAATCGTCTTCTTTTATATTGGCTTTGCGAAGATTGGGAAATACTTTGGCGTACTCGTCAATTACATTTTCGGTATTATCTAAACTACAATCGTTTACAACTATAACTTCGTAATTTGAATAATTTTGTGATAAAATTTTCGGTAAAAATTCGGTTAAATGGTCGTCTTCGTTTTTAGCACAAATAATTACCGAAATAGGCTCGTTGTTTTGTTCGGAAACAATATGTGTTTTTTTAAAGCGGCTTAAGGGTAAATAATTTAATAAGTAATTAATTATAATTAACAAAAATCCAATAGCACTTATAATACAAAATAATTCGGGTAAACCAATGGTTTTAAATTCGGGCAAATACATGGTATAAAAGTAATTTTACAAGTAGTACGTAATTAAAATATATTTGTAACTACTTAACAAAATAATTAACAATGCAAACACAGATAAAAGCCGTAATTTTTGATATGGACGGAATACTAATTGATAGCGAGCCCCTTTGGAGAATAGCAATGGTAAAAGGTTTTACAGATATTGGTGTACCTTTTACGGAAGATGATTGCCGAAAAACAACAGGAATGCGGTTTAAAGAAGTTGTTGGAATTTGGTTGAGTCATTTTAATATTACTACTATTTCGGCGTTAGAATTTGAAAAGCAGGTAACCGATAATTTAACCCAGCTAATTTTAGCAAAAGGTAAGCCAATTGAGGGTGTTTTAGATATTTTACAATTTTGTGTTCAAAAGCATTTAAAAATAGGATTAGCAACATCTTCATCCGTTAAATTAATGAAAAATGTGTTAAATAAATTAGAAATAGAAACGTATTTTGATGCTACAATTTCTGCAGAATACATGTTGTATGCTAAACCGCATCCCGAAGTTTATTTAACCTGTGCTAATCAATTAGCTGTTCATCCTGCAAATTGTTTAGTAGTTGAAGACTCTGTTAATGGCTGTATTTCGGGCAAGGCTGCCCAAATGAAAGTAATTTCTGTTCCGGATATTGATCATAAAAATGATGAAAGATTTGGGATTGCTGATTATAAATACACTAATATGGTAGAAGCGCTAAACGGGATAAAACAAATTATTTAAAAAAATAGGTTGTTGCATTACTTGTTTACAGCCATTAATCTAATTATTAAAATCTCCCTATCTTTACACGATTTGAAATTTACTTTATTACATACCGATACCCAGTCTAAAGCCAGAGTTGGAGAATTGGAAACCGACCATGGTACTATTCAAACTCCTATTTTTATGCCGGTAGGAACGGCAGGTACAGTAAAAGGTGTTCATCAACGTGAACTAAAAGACGATGTAAATGCTCAAATTATTTTAGGAAATACCTACCATTTGTATTTACGCCCGGGATTAAGTGTGTTAGAACAAGCAGGTGGTTTGCATAAGTTTAACGGCTGGCGCAAACCTTTACTTACTGATAGTGGCGGCTACCAAGTGTTTTCATTATCTAATTCGCGAAAATTAACTGAAGAAGGGGCAATGTTTAAAAGTCATATCGATGGGAGTTCTCATTTATTTTCGCCCGAAAATGTTATGGATACGCAGCGTATAATTGGTGCTGATATTATAATGGCATTTGACGAATGTACCCCTTATCCTTGCGATTATAATTACGCCAAAAATAGTTTGGGTTTAACGCACCGTTGGTTAGACAGGTGCATTAAACGTTTTAATGAAACTCAACCAAAATATGGGTACGAACAAGCATTGTTTCCAATAGTGCAGGGCAGTACTTATAAAGATTTACGCATACAAAGTGCTGAATTTATAGCCGGTAAAAATTGCTTAGGCAATGCAATTGGAGGCTTAAGTGTTGGCGAACCCGCCGAAGAAATGTATGCTATGACGGAGGTTGTAACTGATATTTTACCAAAAGATAAACCACGTTATTTAATGGGCGTTGGTACACCAATTAATATTTTAGAAAGTATTGCATTAGGTGTTGATATGTTTGATTGCGTAATGCCTACCCGAAATGCAAGGCATGGCTTGTTATTTACTAGCCAGGGAATAATAAA
Source organism: Bacteroidota bacterium (assembly GCA_043772435.1). Lineage (GTDB taxonomy): Bacteria > Bacteroidota > Bacteroidia > B-17B0 > Aurantibacillaceae > Aurantibacillus. Next base: position 7,337 of record JAYVGH010000194.1, on the reverse strand, counting down.
TATTAAAAACGAAAAATGGAAAAATGATTTTTCTCCATTAGATATAAACGGAACAACATTTGTTGATAAAGAATATTCTAAAGCATATTTGCGACATTTACTAATTTGTAACGAATTGTTAGCGGCACAAATTGCCAGCGTACATAATTTAGGGTTTTATTTAGATTTGGTAAAACAAGCACGTTTAAAAATTTTAGACGGAACTTTTGTGGAATGGAAAAATAAAATGGTTATTCAACTGGCTCATAGACTATAGTGCACATAAGATTAAAGAAAAATAGTGTTTTTAAAAAAATTAGATAGATATATTTTAGGGAAGTTTTTAAAAACTTTTTTGTTTTCAATTACTTTAATATTATTAATATTTATAGTTTTTGATATTAAAGATAAGTTGCCCACGTTCACTCAAAAAAATATTCCTTTAAAAGAAATAATTTTTGATTATTATTTAATGTTCATACCTTATTATGGTAATTTTTTTAGCCCATTATTTACTTTTATTGCGGTTATTTTTTTTACATCAAAAATGGCGCATCAATCAGAGTTTATCGCTATTTTAAGCAGTGGCACCAGTTTTAAAAGAATAATGCGTCCTTATTTATTTGGTGCCTTTATAATAGGTTTTTCATCGTTGGTATTAAACCATTTTATTTTACCAAAAGTTTTTAAAATAAAAATAGGCTTTGAGGATAAGTGGATCAATGACGGCTACAGTAGCGAGGAACATAATATTCATAAAAAAATTGGAGCTAATCGTTTGTTGTATTTAGAGAGTTATGATAACAGAACTAACATGGGCTACAAGCCAAGTATTGAAGATATAATTAATAATAAACAAACTTATTTTTTAATGGCAGATAATATGCAGTGGGATAGTATTGCTAAACTATGGATATTTAATAATGTTTATGAACGAAAAATTACTGAACAGAATAGATTAGATACTTTAAAAAATCAAAAGCCTATTTTTAAACAGACTAATACATTTTATAAAAATAAAAAAATAAAAATACCCTTTTTACCAAGCGATATGTGGCGTTACGAAAGTAAAATTGAAGCCATGAATTATTTTGAACTGAAAGAATACATTGTTCGTGAGCGTATTAAAGGCTCAAATTCAATCGAATTTTTTGAGGTGGAACAATACAAACGCTCAGCTTTTCCTTTTGCTACATTTATCTTAACTGTTATAGCTGTTTGCGTGTCTTCTAGAAAAGTAAGGGGAGGGGTAGGTTTGCAAATTGCTTTGGGTTTATTGTTAAGTTGCCTTTACATTATGTTTTTATATATATTTAAAACTATAGCTACTACCGGTTTTGCACCACCTATGTTAGCAATTTGGACTCCCAATATTATTTTTTCGTTGGTAGCTTTTTATTTTTATAAAACGGCGCAAAAGTAATTTTCTTATAGGTTAGTTTATTACGATGTGTGTTGTTTTTAATAAAAAATACCCATTAGCACGGATTAATAATACAAAATAGGATATTAAATTTGTGATTTAAATTAAACTGATGAACAGTAAAATAATACTTAATAAATATTTTATTCTACTTATTATAAATTTATTGATTGAACCCTACATATTATGGATATTGAGGGGAACAAATTAGAACTATGGGAACCAAACGATTTAGAGTATGAAAAATTAGGTAAACAAATGGGAGCCAAAACAACCAAATAGTTGTTAAGCTTTTAAAATTAATATAGATGGGCTATTCGCCAACCAGGATGTTTCTTCTTTAAGAATACTACGCCAACTTTCAATGTTTAACAGGCACAAATCAAAACTTGAAAAAAAGGCTTCTTCGTTAGAGTAAGTTTGTTCAATTTTAACTTCGGCAGTAGTATTTGTGAAAGTACTTTTTAGTTCAGGATATTGATTAAATAAGCCTGTACTATCTAAAATTGTAACGTCTGCATTTGAATTAAAAATTAATTTTTGGATATAAATCATTAAAAAGCTATCGCTTAACGAATAAATGGGCACTACTATTTTACTTGCTTTTTCAAATTTTTTATCTATAAAAACACCAACCGGTATAGCGGCGTGCTTTAAAATATAATTTGTATGCTCATCAAACATACTGTTTTCGTAATGTATTTTACGGTCTTTTAAAGTATCAATAAAATTTTTAGGGTTTAAAATTTTAGAGGTTATGCCTAGCAACTGCCCAATAATAGAACCTGTAAATAAAGAATTACCCGAGCCTATTAATAAAAAATCGTAATTATTAGTATTGCTTGTTTCAATAATTTCTTTATCAATATCTAATGCCGGTTTAAATAAGGTGCTAATTTGTAATTTTAATTTTGAGGCTTCTTTTTTAATAGGTCCTAAACTTTCTTTTTCGTACTCGGCTAAATTGTATTTATTTAATTCGTTACTGGGGCTAATATGCATGGTAGTTATTGACGAATTTTTTAATATGTTTTTTGTTAAACTATATGCCAATTTAAGCATGGCTTTACCTTTTAAAGGGTTGCCGTAGGAAATTAGTATCCGGTATTTTTCATCAATATTTGCTAATATAGTTTTGTTAACTACCGTTTTATTTCTAAACAGCCAGTTTGTAAAATCTAAGGCGGGACCTGTCATAAATGTTGTAAACAAAGCCATTATAACCAGCATGGCAAATATTTGCGAATTTAAAACGCCCAAATCAAAGCCAATGTTTAATACTATTAATTCCATTAAACCACGTGTATTCATTAAAGCGCCAATAGTAAAACTATCCTTCCAACTTTGGCCAACAAACCTGGCGGCAATGGCGCTACCCCAAAACTTACCTATTATTGCAATAAATATTATAACGCCACACACTTCCCATAAATACACATCGTTTAATAAGCCTATTTGTGTGCGCAACCCTGTAAACACAAAAAACAGAGGTAATAATAAAACGGAAGATACATCTTCAATTTTTTCGATAAAAATATTTCTAAATGTAACATTTGTTGGCATTACAACTCCCGCTAAAAAAGCGCCAAATAAGGCGTGAATACCGATAATTTCAGACAAAAAACCCGAAATTAACAGTGTTAAGAAAAACACTGCCACTATAGGTTTGGTTAAACCTTCTTTACTCGAATATTTATCGCCTAATTGTTTTAAAAATGGCTGAACAATCCGCAACATAAATAATATATATACTATTGCCAAAGCAATTGTATATAAAGAGCTTACAAACGAGCCTGCTTTTACAATGGCTATAACTGCAGCTAAGGCGCACCATGCAGTAATATCATCAATGGCGGCACAGGTAATAACAATTGTTCCCAGTTTAGTTTTTGAAATGCCGCGCTCTTGAATAATGCGTGCCAAAACCGGAAAAGCCGTTATGCTCATGGCTATTCCCATAAACAACGAAAAAGACAAAAAATTAATTCCTTCCGGTGCAAATTGGTCGTAAATAAAATACGAAAATCCTACTCCTAACGAAAAAGGAATAATAATACTGGCATGGCTTATTACAAGGGCTTCGTGAGCTTTGGTGCGTAATATTTTAAAGTCTAACTCCATGCCTACTACAAACATAAATAGTATTAAGCCTATCTGGCTTAAAAATTTTAAATTACTAAGCGATGCTATCGGGAATAAAAAGTGAGAAAATTCAGGGAAATAGTAGCCAACAAACGATGGCCCTAAAAAAATACCTGCTGTTATTTCGCCAATTACCGAAGGTTGTCCAATTTTTTTAAATAAAAAACTAAATATACGCGCCGTAAAAATAATAGTAATAATCTGCAACATTAATATTGCCAAAGGATCAGTAACATTATGAGAAAATACGTTTTTAAAATCTGACCAAGAATTTTGGCTTGTGTGTAGCGTTTTTAATTCACTTATATTTTCTTTATGCTGCCCTTTTATTACTATAAAATAAATTAATAACGAAAATAGTGCTGTTACAAATACATAAAAAGAGATATTTTTTAAATTTTTTATAACTTTGGATTTTTACAAAAATACTATTTTAGTATTAATATTTTGGTTTTAAATTTTTTTAATATACATTAGTTCAATAATATTTTATTTATGATAGAAGTTAATCAAGTTTACACTCACGAATTTAGTTTTTCGCAAGAAGAAGTTAATCAATTTGCACAAGTAACAGGTGATAAAAATCCGGTGCATACGGATGCTGAATACGCTGCCACAACAATGTTTAAACGCCCTATAATGCATGGCATGTTAAGTGCAAGTTTATTTAGCAAAGTATTTGGCACTTTATTTCCGGGCGAAGGAACTATATACCTTAAACAAAGTTTAAACTTTTTAAAACCTATGTATGTAGATGTTAGCTACGAAGCTGTGTTTACAGTAAAAGAAGTTGTTTTAGAAAAACACCGCGCTATTGTTGAAACCTCAATTAAAGATAAAACAACAGGTGTAGTTTGTACAAGTGGCGAAGCAACTGTAATGAACACTGAAAAAATTAAATAATTTACAATAGCGTAATTTAAAATTTACATTGGCTTAACTTGTAAATCTTTTTTTTACAAAAACTTAAATTTAAACAAATAAAATAAAAATAAATTATGGACAAAGCAAACAAACGAATTGTATTAGTAACAGGTGCTACCGGTGGTTTAGGTACTGCCATGTGTAAAAAATTACATACCGATGGGTATAGAGTTGTAGGTAATTACCATACCAAAGAAAAAGCCGATAAATGGATACACGATATGAATGAGCAAGGCTTGCACATAGAGTTATTTTACGGTGATGTGAGTGATTTTGAAAGCGCAGGAAAAATGCTTGCCGAAATTGAAGAAAAAATTGGAAAAATTGATACGCTTGTAAACAACGCCGGTATTACACGCGATGGTCGTTTGGTAAATATGAAAGTTGAAGATTGGCATGCTGTTATAAATACTAATCTTAATTCGGTTTTTAATTGCACCCGCCAGGTATTAGATGGTATGATTGAACGTAAATTCGGTCGTATTATTAATATCTCGTCGGTAAACGGACAACGTGGGCAATTTGGGCAAACTAACTACTCTGCCGCAAAAGCAGGCATGCATGGCTTTACAAAAAGTTTAGCAATGGAAGTTGCAAAATATGGTATTACAGTAAATACAATTTCGCCGGGTTACATTGGCACTGATATGGTAATGGCTGTGCCTGAAAAAGTATTAACTCAAATTGTGGCGCAAGTACCAATGGGGCGTTTAGGTGGCACACACGAAGTAGCGCATTTAGTTAGCTTTTTAGCAAGCGAAGAAACCAGTTTTATTACCGGTGCCAACTACAGCATCAACGGTGGGCAACACGTATATTAATATCAGAGGCAAGAAGCAAGACTTGATGACACAATAGACCTTTACACATAGGTCTTGTTTCACGTTGTCTTGTTTCTTGCCTCTTCTCAAAAAAATTGCCTTGTTATAGTTAAATAAAAAAACTATTTTAGCCCTCTAACACAAATTTTAATTATGGAACAAGAACTAGCAAAAAAAGGACATCCAAAAGGGCTTTGGGTATTATTTGGTACCGAAATGTGGGAACGCTTTAACTTTTATGGTATGCGTGCCATTCTTTCCCTTTTTATGGTAAACGCATTATTGATGAAAGACAGTGATGCATCTTTAATCTACGGTGGTTTTTTAGGTTTATGTTATTTAACACCTATGTTAGGCGGTTTTATATCCGATCGTTTTTTTGGAAATAGAAACTGTATTTTGTTGGGTGGGGTGATGATGGCTATTGGACAATTTTTATTGTTTGCGAGTGCAAATGTTTTTTCTGGTAATTTAAGCTTAGCAACAGGCTTATTGTGGGCTGCACTTTTTATTATAATTTTTGGAAACGGTTTTTTTAAACCAAATATTAGCAGCATGGTGGGTAGTTTGTACCCTAAACACGAAAAAAGCAAACTAGATTCGGCATTTACTATTTTTTATATGGGGATAAATTTAGGAGCATTGTTCAGCCAATGGCTTTGTCCATTAATTGCCGACGTGAAAGATGCCGGTGGTGTAAGAGACGTTCATGCTTTTAAATGGGGGTTTTTAGCTGCAGGTATAGCTATGATTATCGGAACAGTTATATTTTACGTTTTAAAAAATAAATATGTAATTACACCCGATGGCAAACCTTTGGGTGGGTTACCATCAAAAAACGACGCTTCACAATTTGAAGAGGGCGAGGCGCAAAAAGCTGTGTTTTCAACAAAATCACTAGTGTTGGCAGTTGTTTCGTTTATTGTATTATTTATTACGTTTCGTTATGTAACGTCGGGTACTAATTTTGTTAAAACTATTATTTATCCTGTAATTTATGCCAGTGGCATAACATTGGCCGGACTAATTATTTCAGATAGCTCATTAACCAAAATAGAAAAACAAAGAATTTATGTAATTTATATAATTTCATTTTTTGTAATCTTTTTTTGGGCAGCGTTTGAACAAGCGGGTTCGTCCTTAACATTTATTGCCGATAATCAAACCGATAGAACGTTTATGTTTGGATGGAAAATGCCGGCTTCTATGGTTCAAATTTTTAATGGATTGTTTGTTGTAATGTTGGCTTTTCCGTTTAGTTGGTTATGGAATAAATTAAGTTCAAAAGGTAAAGAGCCAATGTCGCCGGTTAAACAAGCCATTGGTTTAGCATTAATTGCATTAAGCTACTTTATTATCGCGTATAATGTAAAAGATTTAGGGAATAATGGCTTGTTAGCTATTAAGTGGTTAGTGTTATTATATTTTATACAAACCTGTGGCGAGTTGTGTTTATCGCCAATAGGTTTATCATTAGTAGGAAAACTATCACCAAAACGCTTTGCCTCTTTACTATACGGCGTATTTTTTATATCAAACGCAGCAGGCTATGCCTTAGCTGGCACGCTTGGTGCAGTATTACCAGCTACCGGCGACAAATATACAGCAGCAACAAAATTAGGAATTGATTTACAAGGAGTTTTAAATAAAAGTATAACTCCTACTACCGAACAATTACAACTATTAGAAAAGAACCAAATTAGTGCAGTTTACCCATCTTTTGCAGGATTTGAAATTCATAATTTATACGAATTTTTTATGGTATTTGTTATTTTGTGCGGAGTAGCTTCAATAATTTTATTGGCTGTATCTCCACAACTAAAAAAATTAATGCACGGCGTTAAATAAAATGTCGGATACCACAATAGAACAAATTCAAAATTTTAAAGGCAAATACCCCAAGCAATTGTGGTATTTGTTTTTTAGCGAAATGTGGGAACGCTTTTCGTTTTACGGTATGCGTGGCATGTTGGTGTTTTTTATGGTAAACCAACTCCATTTAAACGAGGTAGAATCTAATTTACAATACGGTGCCACCCAAGCGTTTG
>JAYVGH010000193.1:0-10186 GCA_043772435.1 Bacteroidota bacterium | reverse complement strand
TTGTTTTTAACTAATTTATTAATTACATTACCATATTAAATGTTAATTATTTGCTAACCTGTAAATAGTGTAACATTTATATATATCAATTTAATAACTTTGTGGTAATATAAACCAATAAAATTTACATAAAATGAAAAATATATACAAATTCTTTATAGCCCTATTCTTATTAAGTTTAGGCATCAATAACAGCAACGCTCAATGCATTTCAACTTCACAATACCCCGGTGGAACATTATCAATCAGCGCCGCTCCGGGTGCAACCACTAATATCACTACGTGTAATTATGGTGGTGAGTATAGTGTGGATTCGTTTACCAATGCCGGAAACTATTCTATTACTTCCAACATTACTACCGATTTTATTACCGTAACGGATAATAGCAATAATATTTTAACTTCTGGTATAACTCCCTTATCTATATCAATACCATCTGTAGGTATTTACAGAATACACATTTCAACCAATACATTATGTGGTACTGCTTCTGTTTGCCGATCTGTAAACGTAATTGCAGCAATGGTGCCTTGCTCTGGCACACCTGCTACTTCAAGTGTTATTGCAAGCTCAAGTACAGTATGCGCATCATATAATTTCTTTTTATCCCTTTCAACTTCTTATACAACGGCTCTTAATTACCAATGGCAAAGTTCGTCTACTGGCACTGCCGGTGTATTTTCAAACATTACAGGTGCAACATCTTCTGGTTTATCTACTAGCTTAACCGTAAATACTGCGTATAGAGCTATTGTTACATGTACTGCAGGCCCATCAAGTACTACTGCCACCCCTATTCAGCTATATGTTGCGGCTACAACCACAAATTCGGTGCCTTATTTTGAAGGATTTGAGGGCATAACACAAAACAATCAATTACCAAATTGCTCTTGGTCGTCATCAAACCCTACTATTGTTTGCCAAACTTATACAGCTGCTACTGGCTTTGCCAATCAATTTGCAAAAACAGGGTCTAAATTTGCTTCTTTTAGATATGGTACTAACACTAGCGGAGATTATTTTTATACCAACGGAATTCAATTAACTGCTGGAGTAAATTATTTAGCAAATACAGCTTACATTACTGATGGATTTAGTGGTTGGAACGAGTTTAGATTATTATTTGGTACCTCCCAATCTACAACAGGTTTAACTAGTATTGCATCGGTTTCGGTGCCAATTAATACAATTTATCAAAATTTAAACGGAACATTTAGCGTTTCAACAAGCGGAATTTATTACGTTGCTGTAAAATGTATTGGAAATTTTTCGCCATCTTATTTAACTTTTGATGATGTTAGCGTGCAAGTTGCTACGAATTGTACCGGTACACCAACATCTTCGGCAGTTAGTGCTTTGCAAACTACAATTTGTCCGGGTAATAATACATCAATTAATGTTACTTCAACATACACCTCTGCAGGTATTAGTTACCAATGGTTGAGCTCGACAACATCATCTATAAGTGGTTTTTTGCCAGTTTCATCAGCCACTTTAACAAGTTATACCACACCAACATTAGGAACCACAACTTGGTATAAAGAAGTGGTAAGTTGTTCGTTTAGTGGTTTAAGTTTTACCACAGCGCCGTTAGCAATAAATGTTATTGGTACAACTACAAATTCAGTACCATACTTTGAAGGATTTGAAGGAATAACGCAAAACAATCAATTACCAAATTGCTCGTGGTCGGCATCTAGCCCTACAACAATATGTAAAACATATACAGCGGCAACCGGTTCGTTCAACCAAACTCCGAAAACGGGATTAAAATTCGCTTCGTTTCAATACAATGGTACTATTGGTGGCGAGTTTTTTTATAGTAACGGTATTCAGCTAAACGCCGGAACAACTTATTCAGCTAATGCATTTTACATCACAGATGGTTTAAATGGATGGAATGAATTTTCTTTATTATTTGGCACTTCGCAATCAACTGTAGGATTAACCAACATTGCCTCAGTATTTGGTCCAATTACAAATACAACCTATTCTGCTTTGGGTAATGCTTTTACTGTTCCTACAACCGGAATTTACTATGTTGCAATTAAAAATATTGGTTCGTTTCCACCGTGGTATTTTACATGGGATGATTTATCAGTAACAGTTTTATCTGCTTGTAGTGGCGCCCCTGCGTCCAATTCAGTTATAGCGACTCAAACTTTAATTTGTTCGAGTGGTGGTAGTAATTTAAGTCTATCTACAAGCTACACTGTTGGTGGTTTAACTTACCAATGGGCTGCCGCTACTGCATCGGCTGGACCATATACCGCAATTTCAGGTGCTACTTTAAGTACTTTTTCTGTCCCTTCTATTACTGCTACAACTTGGTATCGTAATGTAATAACATGTACCGCTGGGCCGGTAAGTACTACTGCTACCCCTGTTCAAATAGTATTTAGTTTAAATCCCACCATAGTAATTACTCCAAGCGTAGCAAGTATTTGTATACCTGCAACAAGCAGTATAAATTTATCTGCAAGTGGTGCAATATCTTATACATGGTCTCCAGGTTCTACATTAAGTTCTACAACCGGTGTAAACGTTGTAGCAAGTCCAACAATTACTTCTACGTATACAGTAGCTGGTTCAAATAGTGTTGGGTGTGTTTCTACTAATAGTTTTGGAGTTAATGTCATTTCTTCTCCAATATTTTCTGTAAATAGTGCAACAACATGTGTTTCGGGCGGTTCAGTTGCCCTTACAGTTACTTCGGCTTCACTTACATATTGTCAGCCAGGGTATACATCTGGTTCTAGTTCGGGAGATTATATTGGAGGCGTGCAATTAAGTACTCTTAGCAATACAACTACTGGCTTAGCTTTACCATATTATACAGTTTATCCAAATACAGGTGCTACTACTACTACTTTAACTGCTGGAGCTACTTATAGTTTATTTTTAAATCCTGGTACATGGAGTTCAAACAATACTTTAGGTGGCTGGATAGATTATAATAAAAATGGAGATTTAACCGAAACACCTGAAAAATTAGGAGAAGTAACTGTGAATTCAGCATATCCGGCATTTGGTACTGTAGTATTTACCGTTCCCACAACAGCCTTTAATGGAGTTACTCGCTTACGCATTCGTGAAGTATATTTTAATACTAACATTGACCCTTGTACAAGTGCAACTTATGGCGAGACTGAAGATTACATTATTACCATTGTTGGTGGAACTAGTCAGTATTCGTGGACACCTGGTACATTTCTTAGTGCTACAACAGGCACATCTGTAATAGCTTCTCCTACTACTGCCGCTAATTATACAATTACCACCTCAGCTTACGGGTGTTCAAATACAGCTACAGCATCTGTAGCTGTTGCTCCACCTATAACTATATCTGGTCCATCTGTAACATGCACAGGTTTTAGTATTACTCTTATAGCAAGCGGTGCAACCACGTACACATGGAATACAACTGCTACAAGTGCAAGTATAGCTATTAGTCCAACAATTAATACGACTTATACTGTAACGGGTGTAAATGCTAGTTGCACCACTACTGCTGTTAAATCAATTACGGTAAATCCGGCTCCTAGTGTTTCGTTAACCGCGGCCACAACTACAGCGTGTACAAATAGCAGTACTATTGCACTTACGGGTAGCCCTGCCGGTGGAACATACGCAGGCACTAACGTTGTTGGAAATAAATTTACACCAGGTGCCGTTGCCGGAACATTTACGCCAACTTATGCATATACAAGCACATTAACTGGTTGTTCAAAAACAGTTTCAACAACAATTGTAGTTTCGGTATGTACAGGTTTAGATGCTAAAACATTTGCATTAAGCGGTTTACAGGTTTATCCTAATCCTAATACCGGAATATTTACTGTTGAACTTAATAATGGGTTAAATAAAACTATACAAGTAACGGATTTAACAGGTAGAGTTGTTTTAGAAGATAACACAAGTTCTGATAAATTTAACGTAGATATTAATACTTTAGCAAATGGCATATATTATGTAAAAATAATAAGTAACAATGCTAGCAGTGTATTAAAAGTTATTAAACAATAATTTTATTATATAAACTTAAAAGCCCTCCTCTTATACAGAGGAGGGCTTTTTTTATTATAAAACTTTAAAATAAAAACTACTTTCTATTTTGTGCATCAACCGCAGCAATAATAACCATATTTACAATTTCGCGCACACTACTGCCTAATTGTAAAACGTGCACAGGTTTATTCAGGCCCATTAATACCGGACCAATAGCTTCAGCACCACCTAATTCCTGCATTAATTTATATGCTATATTTCCGGATGCTAAATTTGGAAATATAAATGTATTAACGTTTTTATTTACTAGAGGGCTAAACGGAAATTGTTCTTTTAATAAACTATTATTTGCCGCAAAATTAGCTTGTAAATCACCATCCACAATTAAACCCGGAAAGTTTTTATGTAAAATACTTACAGCATCTCTAACTTTATTGGGCACTAGTCCTTCAGCACTTCCAAAATTGGTATAGCTTAACATTGCCATACGTGGAGTAATATTAAATTGTTTAACTGTATTTGCGGTTAGTACAGCTATGTCTGCTAATTCCTGAGCTGTTGGGTCAACGTTCATGGTTGTATCCGCAAAAAAGTAAGGACCTTTTTTTGTTACCATAATGTATAAACCTGCAACACGGCTCACACCCGGTTGCACACCAATTACCTCCAAAGCCGGTTTAATTGGCTGACCATACTTACGGGTTAAGCCGCTAATCATGGCATCAGCAACACCTGTTTCTACAAGCATAGAGCCGTAATAATTTCTGTCACGCATTAATTTTTGTGCGTCGTATTGAGTTAAGCCGCGCCTTTGACGTTTTTTCCATAGTAAATCACCAAACTCTTCACGTTTATTTTCGTCTTCTAAAATAGGGTCGATAATAGACATATCTGTTAAATCAATACTGTTTTCTTCGGCTATTTTATTAATTTTTTGGCGGTTACCGAGCAAAATTGGTATTGCAATGCCTTCGTCTCTAACCAACTGAGCCGCTTTTAATATTTTATAAGTATCTGCTTCGCTAAATACAACACGTTTAGGATTGCTTTTTGCTTTGTTTGCAAGACTACGCATTAATTTATTGTCTTTACCTAAACGGTTTTCCAACTCTAATTTGTAAGCATGCCAGTCTGTAATTGTTTGTTTTGCAACACCGCTATCAATAGCCGCTTTTGCCACAGCGGCCGAAACTTCTGCAATTAAACGATTATCTATGGGTTTAGGAATTATGTATTCTGGTCCAAAACTTAAATTTTTAGAACCGTATGCAAGATTTACATAATCTGGTACACTTTCTTTTGCTAGGGCTGCTATGGCTAAAGATGCAGCTAATTTCATTTCCTCGTTAATAGATGTAGCACGAACATCCAAAGCCCCTCTAAAAATAAACGGGAAACCCAAAACATTGTTTACCTGGTTAGGATGATCGCTGCGACCTGTAGCCATAATAATATCGGGACGAGCGGAAATTGCTTCATCATAAGCAATTTCGGGAGTTGGATTAGCAAGCGCAAAAACGATACAATTCGGTGCCATAGATTGCACCATTTCTTTAGTTAAAATATTTCCTTTTGACAAACCAACAAAGGCATCAGCGCCTTTAATAGCTTCAGTTAAAGTATTAATGTTTGTTTTTTCGACAGCAAAAAAAGCTTTATATTCATCTAGATCTTTACGCCCTTTGTGAATAACGCCTTTGCTATCCAACATTAAAATATTTTCTTTTTTAACCCCAACAGCAATGTACATTTTAGCGCAAGAGTTTGCCGAAGCACCTGCACCATTAATTACTAATTTTATATCTCCAATTTTTTTATTTGAAAGTTCAACTGCATTAACTAACGCCGCTGATGATATGATGGCAGTACCATGCTGGTCATCATGCATTAAAGGAATATTTAATACTTCTTTTAAGCGGCGCTCAATTTCAAAACATTCGGGCGCCTTAATATCTTCTAAATTAATTCCTCCAAAAGTCGGCGCAATGTTTTTAACGGTGTTTACAAATTCATCAATATTTTTTGTATCAATTTCAATATCAAACACATCAATATCAGCAAAAATTTTAAATAACAATCCCTTACCCTCCATAACGGGTTTTGAAGCCAAGGCACCAATGTCGCCTAAGCCTAAAACCGCAGTTCCGTTAGAAATTACAGCTACTAAATTTCCTTTGGCTGTATATTTGTAAGCATCTTCTGGATTTTTTTCTATTTCTAAACAGGGTTCGGCAACACCCGGGCTATATGCCAAAGTTAAATCGCGTTGGGTGCTGTACGGTTTTGTGGGAACAACTTCTATTTTACCGGGGCGTCCTTGTGAATGATAGTCTAAAGCATCTTCTCTTCTGAATTTTGCCATAATTTTAATTTAAAAACGAAAAACGAAGGTAACATTTTTTTATAGATAGCTAAATCTATTATCTATTAAATACGATTATCTTTGCCTCTTTCTGTGACAAAAGCCATACATAAAGATAACCATGTTAAGCAAACATTAAATTTAGCATGGCCGCTTGTTATTACACAAGTTGGGCATATTGTTGTTGGGATTGTAGATACAGTTTTTGTCGGAAAAATTGGTCCTACCGAACAAGCAGCCTGTATCATTAGTAATAATTTATATGTATTAATTTTAGTATTTGGCATTGGGGTAAGTTATGCTACTACCCCTTTAGTAACACAAGCCCATGAAAAGAATAATTTGTTTAAAAAGGCATCTCTTTTTAAAAACTCGTTGTTTTTAAATTTTTTTATTGCCTGTTTATCTTTTATGGTTCTGTTTTTTTTATCAGGTACGTTGCGTTATATGCAACAACCAAAGCAGGTAGTAGATTTAGCTATTCCGTTTTATGATGTACTTATTTTTTCGATGTTGCCAGTATCTTTATTTTTTACGTGTAAACAATATTGCGAAGGATTAAGCAACACTAAAATGGCGCTTATAATAAGTATTGTGGGCAATTTAATTAATATCCTTTTAAATTATTTGCTAATTTACGGCCATTGGGGTTTACCAAAACTGGGGTATATGGGAGCTGCTTGGGCAACGTTTATAGCACGCACCTTTATGGGCATTAGTTTTTTAATTTTTATTTTTAAATCTCCTATAACCAAAGAGATTAATAAAGTTTATAAACAAACCAAATTAAATTTTGACGAATTAAAACAGCTGGCTAAAATTGGTTTAAATGCAGGTTTGCAATTTACGTTTGAAGTAGCTGCATTTGTAGTGGCAGGTTTAATGGCAGGTACTTTTGGTAAAGAACAAATTGATGCGCATGGCATTGCCCTTAATTTGGCGGCATTTACTTACATGTTTGGAAGTGGCATAAGCAGTGCAACAACCATTAGAATTGGCATTTATAAAAGCCAAGAAAACTGGAAAATGATAAAAGCTGCAGGGTTTACATCTATAAAATTAGTAATGTTAGTAATGGGATTTTTTACATTATTATTCTTTTTACTAAATACCATTTTACCGCAAGCGTTTAGCAGTGAAAAGGAAATTTTAGAATTAGCGGCAAAACTTTTAATTATTGCCGCATTTTTTCAATTGTTTGACGGAACGCAAGTAACCTTAATAGGTATTTTAAGAGGGTTGGAAGACGTAAAAATGCCAACGATAATAACACTAATTGGCTATTGGGTTATTGCATTACCCCTAGCCTATTTTTTGGCTTTTGTTGTAAAAATGCAAACAGTAGGTATTTGGATAGCGCTACTAAGCAGTTTAGCGTTTGTAGCGCTATGCTTGTTTTTACGGTTTAATTATTTGTTGAAGAAGAATGGCGTTTAATTAAATTATTCTTTTTGTATAATACATTTTGTATAGTTTTACTAGTTCCTAAACACAAACTTTTTATCAAACATATCTACAACAATTTCTTTGTCTTTGTTTACTGTACCTGCTAAAATTTGTTTGCTTAACTCGTTTAAAATTTGTTTTTGTATTACGCGTTTTACGGGGCGTGCGCCAAATTGAGGATCGTAACCTAATTCTGCCAGCCATTCAATCGCCTCATTACTAACCGATAAAGAAATATTTTGTTCACCCAAACGGTGTTTTATTAAATTAAATTGAATTTTAACAATACTTGTTACGTCTTCTCTACTCAATGGTTCAAACATTATTACTTCATCAATACGGTTTAAAAACTCAGGACGAATAGATTTTTTTAATAAATCATATACTTCGTTTTTTGTTTTCGCCAACACTTCGTTTTTATTTTCAATAGTTAATTTTTCAAAATTATCTTGTATAATATGAGAGCCAATATTACTTGTCATAATGATAATTGTATTTTTAAAATTCACCACACGCCCCTTATTATCTGTTAAACGTCCGTCGTCTAACACTTGTAATAAAATATTAAATACATCAGGGTGCGCTTTTTCTATTTCGTCTAATAAAATTACACTATAGGGTTTCCTACGCACAGCTTCGGTTAATTGCCCGCCATCTTCAAAACCAACATAGCCCGGAGGTGCGCCAATTAAACGACTTACTGCATGGCGCTCCTGGTATTCGCTCATGTCAATCCGAGTCATGGCATTTTCGTTATTAAATAAAAAATCCGCTAAGGCTTTTGCCAATTCGGTTTTACCAACCCCGGTAGTTCCTAAAAATATAAATGAGCCTATAGGGCGTTTATCATCTTGTAATCCGGCACGGCTTCTGCGAACAGCATCCGCAATACTTTCAATGGCTTCATGCTGACCAACCACACGTTTGTGTAATTCTATTTCAAGACTTAACAATTTTTCTTTTTCGCTTTGCAGCATACTTTTTAAAGGAATACCCGTCCATGCGCTAATTACAGCGGCAATGTCTTCGCTATCCACTTCTTCTTTTACTAATTGCGAACCACTTGCTTTTGTGGCAGCTAATTTTACTTCTAATTCCGTTAATTTTGCTTCGGCTTCTTTTACTTTACCATATCGTATTTCGGCCACCTTGCCATAGTCACCCGCTTTTTCAAAATTGTTGGCATGTTGTTTTAATTCTTCTATTTGAAGTTTAATTTTTTGCACACCTTCAATTACTTCTTTTTCGGCTTGCCACTTGGCTCTTAAACCATCACGAGCTTCTTGTAAATTTGCTAATTCTTTATTTAGAGCGGAAACTTTTGAATCTTCGTTTTCACGTTTCATAGCTTCACGCTCAATTTCCAACTGCATAATTTTACGTTCTATTTCATCTAACTCAATCGGCATGCTGTTAATTTGCATGCGCAATTTACTAGCGGCTTCATCCATTAAATCTATTGCTTTATCGGGCAAAAAACGATCATTAATGTAACGCTGACTTAATTCAACGGCAGCAATAATAGCTTCGTCTTTAATACGTACTTTATGATGTGCCTCGTATTTTTCTTTAATACCACGTAAAATAGAAATGGCATCTTCGGCAGTTGGCTCTTCTACCATTACTTTTTGAAAACGACGTTCCAAGGCTTTATCTTTTTCAAAATAACGTTGAAACTCGCTTAGAGTAGTTGCTCCAATGGCTCTTAATTCGCCACGTGCCAAGGCAGGTTTTAAAATATTAGCGGCATCCATAGCTCCTTCGCCTCCTCCACCGGCTCCTACAAGCGTATGAATCTCGTCAATAAACAAAATAATTTCTCCATTGGCACTTATAACTTCTTTAACTACCGATTTTAAACGCTCCTCAAACTCGCCTTTAAATTTTGCGCCTGCAATTAATGCACTCAAATCTAAACTAAACACCTGTTTACTTTTTAAATTTTCGGGCACGTCACCATTATTAATACGGTGCGCTAAACCCTCTGCAATAGCTGTCTTACCAACGCCCGGCTCACCCACTAAAATAGGATTGTTTTTTGTACGACGGCTTAAAATTTGCAACACGCGGCGAATTTCTTCATCTCTGCCAATTACAGGATCGAGCTTACCATTTTTGGCCTGAGCATTTAAATTAATGGCGTATTTGTTTAAAGAATTATAATTTTCATCAGCCGACTGACTGGTCACTCGCTCTCCTTTTCTTAATTCTGTAATAGCCGCTTTAATTTCATTTTCTTTTAAACCCGCATCTTTCATTAGATTGGCGGTGCTATCGCCACTATTAATTAAGCCCAATAGCAAATGTTCGATAGAGACATATTCATCTTTATATTCTTTTAAAAAAGTAGAGGCTTTTGCCAATGCCTG
>JAYVGH010000192.1:0-5236 GCA_043772435.1 Bacteroidota bacterium | reverse complement strand
TTAAGTAAAAAACGAAGGCAATGGTTTAGCGGCTTATGGAACTATTCAAAGGAATTTGATTATCCTTTCGAATTCTCTATTGCGTAATCTGGGTTAAATTGTAATTAAACATAAGCCTATGTAGCCAATTAAAATTAGTGCTGGTTTTTTTTAAATAAAATTATGACACCTGCAATAACAGCAAGTCCTCCTAATATTGCAAAAAATATTTTCCATGCGCTGTAGGGGCGTTCGCCTTGTACTTCGCCGGTGCGGGCATTAATTGTAAAACGGTATGTTTTTTCGTTAAATTTATAGGCGCTAATCCACAAGGGTAATAAAATGTGTTTAAACATAATATCGTTATATTGGGTATTAATTGAACTAATTTGTTGAGTGTCGCCACCTATATCACTTCTAACAGTGCTTTCAATTTTGCTTGTCATACGTTTTTTTGCTTCTTCAAACCCTTGTTTTAATTCGGTTTGATAACTTTCGGTAACAAAACCGGCTAAAAATTTATCATCGTAACCAATTAACTCGGGTAAATCCCACGGCTCTAATTCGTTTACTAATTTTATTGGTAATGAATGAGAAGCACATACCAGCACATCGTCAAATACATTTCTTACAGTGCCACTTGCGGGGTACCAGGCTGTACGTTGTACACTTCGGGTTTGAGTGTTGCCATTGCTATCGCGGTAAGTTTCGGTAACATAATAGTGTTCGCCACGTTGCCCACTGTAATCACTTACGGTATTTGCATCATACGTCCAGTATGGCATATAAACACCTCTCAATTTTTCGGCACTGTGCTGCGCGTAATTTTTTAATTTATTGGGTGCAAACCATAAACTACCTACCCATTTTACAAACGAGCCTTTTGCAGTTTCGCGCTGTATTTTAAAAGGTAATAAATATTTAGGTTTTATTAATTTATTGTTCGAGGCATCTTTAACAACCAAGGGGGTATCACAATACGGACAACTACTACTTGCTACATTAGGCGCTAATGTTGTGGCAGCACCGCAGGTACTACATTTTACCGTACTTACAATTTGCTGTTCGGTTGTTGCAATATTTTCATCTAAAAACTTAGTGTAATCGTTTTCAATTATTTCAGTATTTTCAATTACAATAGGATTATCAGTATTACAATACTGACAATTTAAATTAAGAGTACCGGGGGCAAATTTTAAATTAGCCCCACAATTTTTACATTTAATTGTATTTGCAGTTTCTGCATTTGGTTCTGATGAAATATCTGTCATAATTTATTAATTTAGATTGCAATAAAAATAGATAATTTTTATTAAAAATCAATTTAATTTTTTTGTAACCAAATAATAATAACTAAGTTTATAATGTATATTATTTATGAGGAAAATTTGTGTAATTATAGTACTAATGCCTTTTTTATTTTTTGCCCAAACTGCTAAAAAATACCCAAGTTTATTATGGAAAATAAGCGGAAATGGCTTAAAAAACGCATCCTATTTATATGGAACAATGCATGTAAGTAATAGGGTTGCGTACCATTTAAGCGAACAGTTTTTTGAAGCCTTAAAAAGTGTTGAAGTGGTTGGTTTAGAAACAAACCCCGGAGATTGGTTGCAAAATATGGAAAAAACTGGCGAATTATTACAAGCTAATCAATTTTCGGGTTATTACAGCGCTGATTTTTATAAATCCAGTTTCTCAATAAAATTTCCTGAAAAAAAAGGGTTGCAAGGTATTTTAAGTTATGACCCTGATATTATAGACGGGCTTTTGTACCGACGAAATAGAAGTAAAGAAAATTTTGAAGAAAACACTTACATTGATTTATTCATTTTTCAATCTGCATCTAAATTAGGTAAACAATTAATTAGTTTAGAAGATTTTGCCCAATCGGAAATTAAAGCACGTTTATCTGCTTTAACAGACAAAGAAACCGGTAATGAAGATGATGAAACAAATTACAAAAATTCCTATTCAAGTTTTCAAAAAATAGAAGATGCTTACCGCAATGGTAATTTAGATGTAATTGATAGTTTAAGCAAATTAACCAGCAGTAAAAACACACAAAAATATTTAATTAACGATAGAAATGTATTTTTTGTAAATACAATGGATTCTGTTTTAAAAACTAAAACCTTGTTTAGTGGGGTAGGGGCGGCACATTTACCGGGCAGCGAAGGTGTTATTGAATTGTTACGTAAAAAAGGGTACAAAGTAGAACCTGTTATGCCTAAAATAACTAAAAAAAGCGATGCTACCCGCGATGAATTAGACTTGATGGTTAAGCAAGTAACCTTTCAAAAAAATTATGTAAACGACACGGCATTTTCGGTTAATTTACCCGGTAAATTATCGCAAATTGTTAATTTAGATAATTTAAAATATTATATAAATGCCGACATGGTAAATGGTAGTTTTTATACCATTGTCCGCTTAAAAACATATTGTCCGTTGGCAAAAACTACTCCGCAACAATTACAGTTACGCGTAGATAGTTTGTTGTTTGAAAACATTCCGGGTAAAATAATTTCTAAAAAAGAAATTGTTTCTAATACAGGTTTAAAAGGAATTGAGTTGGTAAATAAAACACGCCGAGGCGATGAGCAACATTATCAAATTTACTTTTCGGACATGGAAATATTTATGTTTAAATTGGGCGGTAAATTGCAATACGCTACAGGAAGTGAAGCAAAACAATTTTTTAGTTCAATTCAGTTTTATAACAAAGGTGAAAATTTGGTTCAATTTACACCTAAAACAAAAGGGTTTACAGTAAAACTACCTGCAAATTATACCTATTCTAAAAACGAGGGTTCGTCGCGCATAGGATTAGTTGAAGACTTATATGCCTATTCAAAAACTCAAAAACAATTTTATGGTGTAAAACAAGCTGTATATAACGATTTTAATTATTTGGAAGAAGATACGTTTGAACTAAATCAGCTAGCTAAAAACTGTTTACAAAATTTTGAATTTAAAAAATCAATAACTTACAAGTTACAGCAATACCAAGGTTTTCCGGCAATTGTTTTTTCTGCCAAAAACAAATCAGATAATTTTTTTTATGGAAAAATAATTATAAAAGGCGCGCATTATTATTTACAGTATTTAGTTAGTGAAACAGCAAGTTTTGATAATGAGTTTTTTTCATCGTTTAATTTAATAGACTTTGAACACATAAATGTTATAAAAGAAATTACTGATAAACCATACAGTTTTAAAGCAAAAGACGAAGTTACCGAAAACGCTTACAGCAAGTTTAACGAAGCTTATTTAAAAGCTTACAATGAAGCAACTGCCAATAAAAAAGAGAAAAAAGACAATAAGGATTACGATTTTAAATCAAATAATAAGGTATACTATTCCCCATCGAGCAACGAATATGTAAATATTACGTTTGAAAAATATAACGATTACGATTATAGAAATTTAAATGAAATGGATTTTAAAATTGCTAGGAGTATTAAAAATTCTACCAGTATGATTTTATGTAAAAAAAGTAGTAACAATACTAACGGTGTATATACCTATACTTTTACATTAAAAGACACCGCTACGGCACGCGCCATTAATACAAAAATTATTTTTAAAAATGGTACAATGTACGATATTAGTACACCGCCCTATGATACTATAGTTGGTTTAAAAGGTTGGACAAAAGATTTTTTTGAAAGTTTTAGACCAACGGATACTGTAATTGGAAAAAATGTTTTCGAAGATAAATATCAACTGTTGTTAAACGATTTATGTAGCAATGATACTGTTGTTAGACAACGCGCAAATAATTCGCTGGTTAATGCAGTTAGTATGCAAAAAGAATTTACCAACGATTTTATAAAATTTATTCAAAGCAATAAGTTAGGTTTGGTTAATGAGGACAGTCGCGCGCAACTATTTGTAAACGGAGGCACTATTGAAAGTGAGAAAATTATTGAACCTTATAAAAGTTTATACAAACAATATACCGATAGTTTTTATTTGCAACTATGTCTTTTAAAAGGCTTGGCATATTTAAAAACACCTACTTCGTTTAACACGTTTTTAAATTTAATTACTACCGAAACGCCATTGGTTGGTAACGAAAATACTGTTAACGACGTATTTGCAGTTTTAAATGATTCGTTAGAATTGTGCAAAAACTTTTTTCCGGCAATGTATGCTCTAACAAAATACGAAGAATATAAATCGGCAGTTTATACTTTACTTACAAACTTAGTTGATAAAAAATTAATTTCCGCAAGCACATATTCTGTTCAAAAAGATAATATTTTAGCGGATGCGAATTTGGCCTTAAAACGTTACAATTCGTCAGGTAATAAATCGTTAAGTAATTCGGGAAGCGACTATAGTAACTTTGATTATTTAGAAAAATCCGCTAAAGAATTGGCTGAAAGTATACAAGCGAGCTTAGAAGGTTTAACTAATAATAATTACCGAAAATCTTCTAAATCCATAAAAGAAATAACTAGCCGCCCCGAATTGGTTAATTATGCTATTGTTTTAGCATCATTTTATAAAACAGATGAAAAAACAAAACAGTTTTTTATAAAGCTATCTAAAATTAAAACCCAAGCCATAACAATGCCTGTAGCTATAACGTTATTAAAACAAAATATTGTTTTAAACGATACACTTATTAATTTTTACAGTAAAAATAAATACACACGCACTTATTTTTATAGTGAGTTAGAGAAAGAAAAATTATTAGATAGATTTGATAAAAAATATATGACTCAAAAAAGTTTAGTAGAGAGTGTAATTAGCAGTCAACGTAAAATTACAAATATGTATACTTACGAAAAGGATAAGAGTAAAACGGACAGCATTTCTTTTTTTAAAGAATTAGATGCTAAAAACAAATATCAAAAAGGTAAAATTTATGTTTACAAAGTTGCTAAACAAAAAACCGATGATGAAAAATGGGCGGTTGTTTTTATTAAAGAAAGTAACCAAACCATTACTTCTGATATTGAAGTATTAAACATAAATTATATTGTAAACAAAGATAAAACCGAAGAAGAAAATATTAACGAATTATTAAATGATTTTTATATATCGTACCGTTACAGAGCTACGCCAAAAAGTAGTTATAATTATGAGGATAATGAATAATAATTATTTTTTTAATTTTAAATTTCTATTAATGTATTTTTCAGTAGGCAACAAACTTTGTTGAATACGCTTCGCGTAACGAATACTGTCTAAGATTTCTTTTTGTTTTTCGTCTACAATGTGTTTTTGATTTTCTACAATTAGT
>JAYVGH010000191.1:0-27353 GCA_043772435.1 Bacteroidota bacterium | reverse complement strand
CGATAAAGACGCTGCTGTTATGACGCGCCGCATTCCGAAAGAAGAAGGCATTTTTGTTGGTAACAGCGCAGGCTCTGCAATGGCAGGCTTATTGCAAATGAAAGACAAATTTAAAAAAGGCGATGTGGTAGTTGTTATTTTCCACGATCATGGTACCCGTTACATGGGCAAAATGTTTAACGACGACTGGATGCGCGACCGCCACTTTTTAGAAGTTACAAAACCAAAAGCAATTGACCTTGTTGCTAACCATAAGAACCAAAAATTATTAACGGTAGATGTAAATGCAACTGTACAAGAAGCATTGGAAACTTTAAGTAAGTTTTCCATTTCGCAAATACCGGTTACCGAAAATGGCGAATACGTAGGCTCGTTAAATGACAATTACATTTTTAGTAAATTAATGGAGAACAACGACATTAAAACCAAAAGCGTAAAAAGCTTAATGCAGGCGCCTTTTCCTATTGTTGGCGAAAAATCCCCTATAGAAGAAGTAAGTAAATTAATTACTAAAGATAACAACGCTGTTTTATTACGCGACCTTGGTGGCAATATGCACATTATTACCAAACACGATATTATTGAAGCCGTAGCGAAGATGGGCTAATACTGTAATTTTTTAATTATATTTAATTAATGGATGCCAAACGAATTTATTATTTAGACGGATTACGTGGCATTTTAGCAATAATTGTTTTTGTACATCATTTTTTATATGCTTTTTTTCCGGAAGTTGTATTTGGTGGTACTGCCGAAAATGCTGCAAGCGGGCATTGGAACTTAATAAAGATAATTGCCCTTACTCCCATAAATATTTTATTTAATCCGGGCATGGCAATTAATTTTTTCTTTTTGTTAAGCGGTTATGTGCAAACATTTAATTATTTTAAAACTAACGAATACAGTTATTTGCAAAAAAGTTTTTTAAAACGCTATTTTAGGTTAGCCATTCCAACTTTGGCGGTGGTACTTATTGTTTATATATTTCATAAATTACATTTTATAAAACTTAATTTTTTTCCACAAAATACAATTACAAGTCCTTGGGTAAAAAGCATGTTGCCCGATAGTTTAAATTTTTTACAAGCCATAAAATTTGGGTTGTTAGATTGTTTTAACAGCGATTTTAAATACTATCAAATACTATGGACTATGCCGGTGGAATTATTAAACTCGCTTATAATTTTAATACTGTTTTTAGTAACTCATAACCTAAAAAATAAATTAAATTTATTTATTGTTTGGGCTTTTATACAATTTACATTTTTAAAAAGTTTTCACGGTTTAGCATTTACGTTTGGTATGATACTGTGTTATTTACAAGCAAATTCTGCTGAGTTTAAAAAAATAATGTCTCACAAAATTTTAAAATTAATATTACTTAGCGCTGGTATTTACTTTGCTTCATACCCTTTTGTAGCCTACAACAATGTGGTTAAAAATACAGTGTATGGCCCCATTTCGTTTTTTGAAACTAATCCAACCGTTATAAGTTACTTGTTTGGTAATACCTTACTTTTTTGTTTTATAGTTTATTCTGAAAGGATTAAAAAAATAATGTCACATAAAATTCTCCAATTTTTTGGTGCTATTTCATATATGTTTTATTTAATACATTTTATTTTGGTATTCGGCTTTTCGCCATGGATTTTTCACAGCCTTTCAAAAAATATAAACGGTGCGCCATTATTAATTATAACGGGTACTATTACGTTTGCAGTAATTACTCTGTTAAGTTGGTTATTAACCAGTTTAATAGATAAACCAATTTTAAAAGTATGTAATTATTATTCAAATAAATTATATAAAAATTAAATTTTTGGCAGAATAAAAATTCAAAAGATAATTCACATATTACTTCTTATTTTGTTAATCTACTCTTTTTAAAATACAAGAAAATAATAGTATTTATTTAAATAAAAATGGTGCTTTTTTTAACCCGCTTATCAGGCGAATGCGATGACAGATTGAAGACACATGGAAAATTAACAAAGACACGCTTAACTTTACAGATGTAGGAGCAAGAATGATGAACGATCCCTGGAAAAAAACAAACGGCGATTACAAATATTTAATAAAAAAACACACGCTAATTGCTTCTACTATCGTTGATAATAAAACGGTGCTTGATTCAAATGAAATTTATAAAAAATAAATAATGGCTTACAATACGCAACTCTCAGATCGTATAAGGGAATACCTTCTTAATTTTCCAAAACTAAAGGTGGAAGAAAAAGAAATGTTTCGTGGTCTTACATTTATGATTAATGGTAAAATGTGCATGAGCGTGAGTGGCGAATACCTGATGTGCCGCTTCGACCCAACCCAGCAAGAAGATGTTGCAGAAATGACCGGCTTCATACCCATGATAATGAAAGGAAAAAATTTGAAAGGTTATTGTTATGTTAGTCCGGATGTTTTTAGATCAAAAAAAAATCTTGTTTACTGGTTGGAACTTTGTTTAAGTTTTAACTCAAAGGCAAAAGCATCAAAGAAAAAGAAATGAATGCCATCTGAAAAGAAGCAATAAAATTTGCTGCTTGCCGCTATCCGTGCATCTGCATTCAAACAATTTTCTTTAATTTATTGAGGTCAACTCTCATATTAATAACCTGCCATTTGGCCTTATTAAAGTTTGGTCAGGTAAACGTAAAAGGTCCTTGGACCTTTTACGTTGGTGCGAGCTCAAATAATTTATTTACAGATACTGCCAGTTTAAACATTAGATATATTTCACCTCGTTTTAAATGGTCGGAAGAATGGAATGAAGAGGAAGAAAAATATCCCGATAAATTTAGGAATACACGCATCATGTTGGAGATAATGTACAGGCCGCTGAAAAAAGTTATCACAGCAGGTTTTAATGTGCAATCGCGCCTTTTAGGAACAAAAAGATTTAGTTTAAATATATATGGAGGAATAAAATTTTTCATCAAACCGGGAAAAGATTTCGTGCGAATTCGCTATTTAAAAGGCGGCAGAGAAATATGGTACATGTCAGCCGGTTTGATCTGCCAATTTAATTTGGGTATTATTTCGCCGTTTGCCGACCTGGGCGGTGATGGAATAATTACAATTGGAACAGAATTTAATTTCCATAAAATTCACAAGAAAACGAAAAAAAGATATAAGCTGCGTAAAAAAGGACATGGAAATTTACTAATTCCAAAAGAATGATTATTTTTAATCATAGCTAAGCTTTTATATGAGCCAAAAAAATAATTGCAGGCATCTCGAAAATAACCATGAACTATTTTATCAGTAAAAAAAGTAATTAAAAAAATAAATAAAACAAAAATGAATTCAATTAACAGAAGATCTTTTTTAAAAACTTCGGGTATTGTGATGCTCCCTGCCCTTATCCCATTTAATTCGGTATTGGCAAATGAAAATTTTGTCGTAGACCCTGCTATTCCACTTATTAGTTTTTTTAGCGACGGCGCTGCATACTCTGCTTCTAATTACCTAAAGGAGCTACAAAAAATAAACGAGAGTCATCCTATAAAAAGAGATCAATATGGAAACGGAGGCGTTGTTGAAGAGTTAGAAAAAAAATTCGCCGAAATAACAGGAAAGGAAAAAGCTATTTTTATGCCCAGTGGTACTATGGCCAACCAACTAGCAATTTCTGTTTTAAGTGAAGAAAAAACAAAAATATTTTTGCAAGATACAAGTCATGTATATCGTGATGAAGCCGATGCGGCACAATCAGTTTTTAATAAACGTTTAATGCCTCTAGCTAAAGACAAAACATATTTTACTGCCGCTGAATTGCAAAAAGCTGTTGAGGGTTTACAAGAAGAAGAAGTGTTTGAAAGCGGGATCGGCGCGGTATCAATAGAAAGCCCGGTACGCAGAACCAACGGTGGTATAGTACCCATTGAAGAGATAAGGAAAATAAGTGCTTATTGCCAGGCAAAAAATATTAAAATGCATTTGGATGGCGCAAGGCTTTACATTGCTTCTGCCTGGTCGGGCGTTGCTGTAAAAGATTATGCTTCTAATTTTGATACCGTTTATATATCGCTATATAAATATTTAGGTGCAGGCGCAGGTGCAATTTTATGTGGCCCGAAAATAGTAATTGATAAAATGCCACACCTTATTAAAATTCATGGAGGTAATATGGCCGAAAATTGGTGTAATGCAGCCATGGCACTGCATAAACTGGATGGCGTTGAAACAAGATTTGCCGATGCTAAAAAAAGAGCTGCAGAATTATTCTTAGAGATAAATAAGATCCCGGGATTAAAAATAACTGAAACAAGCGGCGGCTCTAATATTTATACTTTGCAACTACCAAAAGATCTTTCGGGAGAAAAATTCTGTAATAAAATGTATGAAAGTTTCAAAATTGCATTGAATTTTCCAAACGAAAAAAATCAAATAGATCTGTTGGTAAACGAAACCATACTTTATCAAAAAACTGATTATATAGTTGACGCTTTTAAAAGATCTTTAATTTAATTGTTATATCATAAATTCAATTAACTATGGAAAAACATCCCATCATCGATATGCATTGCGATCTGCTCTCTTACATGGAGTATGTAAAAGGCGCCCACCCTTTCTTTTCCGGCATTGGCTGTAATTTTAACGCTTTAAAAGCGGGCAACGTAAAATTGCAGGTAATGGCTATTTATACCGGCACCGAAAAAGGAAGTTCTGAAACAGGTTTAAAAGAAAGCGAGATTTTTAAAGAGCTGCAGACAACGCATAAAGAAAATGTTTGTCTTGTAAAAGATATTACCTCTTTAAATACTGCCATTAATTCTGATAGAACGGGCATGGTTGTATCCATAGAAAATGCTTCGGGGTTTTGTGAAGAAGATGAACCTATGGAAAATGCTTTTAAAAAATTAGAAAAGATAATCAGCAATGTTGAGCGTGTAATATACATTAGCTTTACGCACCATGGCGAGAACCGTTTTGGCGGAGGTAATTATACCAAAGCCGGTTTAAAAGACGATGGTAAAAAATTATTGGATTATATGAGCGGAAAAAAAATTGCGCTCGATCTTTCGCACACCAGCGATGCTTTGGCTTATGGACAATTAGAACATATAACAAAATACAATTTAGATATTCCGTTAATTGCAAGTCATTCTAACTTCCGCGCTATATTTGATCATCCGCGTAACTTGCCCGATGATCTTGCAAAAGAAATTATTAAACGCAAAGGTATTATAGGCCTTAATTTTTTACGCGCCTTTTTAAATAATGATGAGCCAAATGTTTTTTACGATCACGTTCTTCACGGAATAAAAATAGGAGGAGAAAATACTATGTGTTTTGGCGCCGATTATTTTTTTGCCAGTGAGCCCGATCCAAAGCGTGTGCCCTATTATCATAAAGACAAAGAGGATGCACGCTGTTACCCTGCCCTCTTAAAACATTTAGAAGGAAAAGTGCCCGCAGGTTTTTTAGAAGGCATGAGCCATAAAAATGTAACTAATTTTTTAAACAGAATCTGGGAGTAAAAGCGTGGGGAATAATCTCTATATGTGGAATATATTCTACTAAAAAACTACAGTAATTAAAAAGATAATAAGTATAATAAAAATTACTACCAATACTATCCATAATGCAGTAGCCAGGGCACTTCCCAAAAAGCCATCACTTTTTACCTTCTCTTTTACCGTTTTTTGAGAACTTAAAATTTTATCAGAATCATTTGTTGTTGTAACATATTCTTTAGATATGGATTCTGCCGAATTTGTGATTAGGTCGTAAACTTTACGTTCCGGTTTTAAAAATGTTTCGTTCAAGGTCGAAAGCCCCGAAGCGATTAACCTAACGGGTGTAAACGATTCTTTTTCAACTTTAGCTTCTACTTTTTCGGTTGGTACAACCGGTTCGGGTGTATCGATTTGGTTTGTTTTTCGTATAGCTAATTTATCAGTAGTTGATTTTTTGTAAGAGGTATGCCCGAAATTAGTATAGCGCTGAGTTGTAAATTTATTACTTTTGCAACTTGTTAAAACTATTAAGGCAATTAACGGAAGGTAAATAAATGTTTTCATAATTTTTATATTTTATATTATATATTCAAATCTTATACCACATAATTTTATCACCCTAAAATTGATTCATCCCGATAATTGTTGGCATCAGCACTTACTATGTTTAGAGGTGTAAGGATGACAAAAAACAAAAAACCCTTTAAAATTTAATTTAAAGGGTTTAATTTTTAGTGACCTCGAAGGGATTCAAACCCCTAACCTCCTGATCCGTAGTCAGGTGCTCTATTCAGTTGAGCTACGAAGCCATTAATTTTGGTTTGCAAAGGTACTAAATAAAATGGGAATAAAAAATAATTTTAACGCATTTGTTATTATGTGACTTCCCAAAAGATGTCCCTCATTTCCATTCCAACGAATGAGAAATCTCTTGTAAAATTTCGGAATTAAATGCATCCTTAGTCAGATTAACAGTAATACAAACTTCTCGATACAGTCTTCGTACCTCAAACTTACCCGAAGTGACTAACTTAAAACTTCAATCATTTTTTCGGCAACAATTAGGCTCATTTTGTAATTGCTTTCGTGTGTCCAACCGGCAATATGTGGTGTTAATATAACATTGTTGGCGTTAATTAAAAAATTAAAGGGCTCGGGTAATTGAACTTTATCAATACTTTCAAACGATACTGCTTCATATTCTAACACATCTAAACACGCGCCTGTAACTTTTTTTTGTTTTAAAGCTTCTACTAAATCAGCCGTATTTAGGCATTTGCCACGTGCTGTATTAATTACGTAAATTGGTTTTTTAAATTGATTGATGAATTGTGCATTTACTATATATTCAGTTTCAGATGTTAAAGGTACGTGTAGACTAACAATATCAGCACTTTCAAAAATCTCTTCCAAAGTGGATTCTTTTACAAACTCATTTCCAAAATTTGTTTTGTATTTATCGTATGCTAAAATTTTACAATTAAAGCCTTTTAATTTTTGAGAAAAACTAGTACCGGTATTGCCTAAACCAATAATGCCAATGGTTTTACCTGTAATTTCGTAACCTCTATTTTCGGCTCGTATCCAAACGCCTTGTCGCACCTCGGCATCGGCTTTTTTTAAATTATTTAAAAGAATTAACAACATTCCTAAAGCGTGTTCGCCAACCGCATCTCGGTTACCTTCGGGGGCATTTACGCAAACAATGTTTTTAGCAGATGCAAATTCAACATCAATATTTTCCATACCTGCACCAACCCGGCCAATGCATTTTAGCTTTGGGCAAGTACTTAATAAATCTTTGGTGAGTTTAAATTTGCTTCGTATAA
The DNA here is from genome assembly GCA_043772435.1 of Bacteroidota bacterium. Taxonomy (GTDB): domain Bacteria; phylum Bacteroidota; class Bacteroidia; order B-17B0; family Aurantibacillaceae; genus Aurantibacillus. Next base: position 20,065 of record JAYVGH010000191.1, on the reverse strand, counting down.
CTACGCCATGGTAATTTGGTAAAAGTTGTTGTAATTCTTGTGCAGACTTATCGTAAAACAAATCGCATTCAAAACCTGCATTTATAAGTGTTTGATGAAGAATGGGATGATTTTCGTCGGCGATAAGGATGCGCATTTTTTTTAACACAGAGATTTGGAGTTTTTGTAGACGCTGAATTATTTTCTTTTTTTATTTAACCTAGTGAACTAATTATCTCTTTTCACTCTGTAAATAAGTAATATTATAAATTTTAAAATTTAAACAGCGGTTACTAAAGCAAAGTTGCCGTCTATTTTAAATTTCCAGCCTAGCTCAAATATTTTTGGTAAAAAACGACGGTACAAAAGCATGCGGGCGTTTTCTTTGCTATCGTCTTCATCATCGCGTCCAACGGCATTAAATTCGTAAACGTTTACTTTTGGATGTTCGTGCATGTAATTTTTTACAATCTCTACAATTGTATTCATTACCTGATACACTTCGCCACGGTTGGTAGCCACATATTCTTCGCCTTCAAACTCATCATTTACTACACCAAAAACAATGTTTGCATGCAAAATATTATCTTGCAAACGCCCAAAGCGTACCTCGTAACGCAAGCCGCTGTTAGTATTAAAGTAATATACCCCCGCACTTGGTATGTTGGGATATTCGATAGATAAAATATTTTTGTAAGTTGTAGCCAAATAAATTTTATACTAATTCGGTTTGTTTTTTAAATCTATCTGCTAAAATTAAATCTTTACTGCCGGTACTGTAATCGTAAAAACCTTTGCCTGATTTTGTACCTAAATGCCCTGCGGTAACCATGTTTACTAACAAAGGACAAGGGGCATATTTTGGATTTCCAAAACCATCCTGCAATACGCGTAAAATATTTAAGCATACATCCAGGCCAATAAAATCGGCTAACTGAAGCGGGCCCATTGGGTGAGCCATTCCTAATTTCATAACGGTATCAATTTCTTCAACACCTGCAACGCCCTCGTATAAAGTTATAATGGCTTCGTTAATCATTGGCATTAAAATTTTATTTGCCACAAAACCCGGGTAATCGTTTACTTCGACAGGTGTTTTATTTAATTTTTTACTGGTTTCCATTATTAAATTGCACACTTCGTTGCTGGTGCTGTAACCGCGAATAACTTCAATTAACTTCATTACCGGTACAGGATTCATAAAGTGCATACCAATAACTTTGTCGGCACGCTTTGTTGCTGCTGCAATTTGAGTAATGGAAATGGAGGAAGTGTTACTCGCTAAAATAGTGTGCAGGGCACAAATTTCGTCTAACTGTTTAAATATTTTTAGTTTTACGGCAACATTTTCGCTGGCGGCTTCTACAACTAAATCGGCACTTGGAGCGCATTTGGTAATATCAGTAAACGTTGTAATATTTTTTAAAGTATTTAGTTTTACATCTTCGGTAATACTGCCTTTTTGAACTTGTCTGTCTAAATTTTTGGTAATGGTTGCAATTGCTTTTTGAAGCGCGGTTTCGCTAATATCAACCAAACTAACGGCGTATCCAAATTGTGCAAACGTATGTGCAATTCCATTGCCCATTGTGCCACTTCCAATAACTGTAATGTTTTTCATTTTAATAAAATGTTTAAAATAGATTTTAAAAGTAGCTTTTTAATTTATAAACTATGCCAAACTAAGCTATTTTTAATTAATTTTTAATAAAATTGCAAAAAAATGTTTTTAACAATTTATTAATAAGTGTGTTAATTAATTATTTGTATGGTTCATTAATTTTTACTTACTTGCGGCTTGAATTTAATCTTTAAAAAGGCTTATTTTATCGATGAATATTACTAAAACTATGTTAAAAAAATATTTTATTGCACTAACTGTAAGTTCATTCTTATTGGTTTCGTGCGGCGGAGACAAAGACAAAGAAAAAACTGAGGAAATAGTAGAGGTTAACGATACAATTAAAACTACACAATTTAATATTAGTGGAGAGTTGTTTAGTGTGCCATCACCTATTCAAACAGCTTTATTAATTCAAAAAAGTGGTATTATTTACGATAAAGCAGTTTTAAATGCTTCTAACAAAGTAAATACATTTAGTACGGATTATGCACGTTCATTAAATTTAGGGATATACGGTGCTGATTTGGGTTATGTTTCGTTATATAATCAAACGCAAGACGCTATTGGTTATTTAGCATCAGTAAAACAATTAGCCGATAAGTTAGGTATTAGTGCCGCATTTGATGCTGCTACTATGGAGCGTATTCAAAAAAACATGACTAACAAAGACAGTATGATGGTATTGGTTGGTATTGCTTACCGCAGTAGCGACGCATATTTAAAAAGCAACCAACGTAACGATGTAAGTAGTTTAATTTTAACTGGTGGTTGGATTGAAAGTTTATATTTTAGCACTTCAGCATTCAAATCTAAGCCTAACAACGATTTAAAATACCGCATAGCTGAACAAAAACAAACTTTAACAAGTTTAATTAAAATATTAGGTAGTAATTCTTCACCAGAAGTGGTTGAATTAACTAAACAATTAGCCGATTTAAATAAAGTTTACGACGGCATACAGTTTAAATACACTTTTGCAGAGCCTACAACCGATGCAGACAAACATGTTACTTATATAAATAGTACAACAGAAGTAACAGTATCCGCCGATCAAATTACACAAATTAGTGAAAAAATAAAAAGCATTAGAGATAAAATAACTAATAACACACAATCATAACTAAGTAAACAGTTTTTAATATGAAGAAAATTTTTTTAGCGCTATCGTTTGTTATTGCAACAGCATGGTTTAACCTAGCTAAAGCACAATGTGACACTATAGCAAATATTTGTGCAAAACATATTATTTCTACTTTTATTTCCGATGGGCAGCAATACCGCGCGTTGTTATTAAACTCTGAGGAAACTGCCGAGTTTCATACAACTTTTTTTGGCGAAACTACCTACCGCATAGCTGCATGCAGCGGCACAAGCGATGGTAATTTAGTATTTAATATTTACGACCAAGACCGCCATTTACTGTTCAGCAACCGTAATCAAAAAAATGCTCCGTATTGGGATTTTAAAGTAAAATCAACATTAGAAACTACTATTGAAGCGCAATTGGATGCAAATAAAAATCCGGGTTCGGGTTGTGCAGTAATATTAATCGGATTTAAACAGAAATAAGTTTTGACTTGGTTTAGCATGACGAATTAAAAAAAGCGACTTAAATAAGTCGCTTTTTTTGTTTAGTGAAATTTTAAATGGTACTACGAATTAAACTCGTGACTGTTTTCAACAAGGCATATTTGCGACAAATAGCGTTTATACCATTTTTTGGCTTTATCTTTTGCCATTAAGTGGGTTGCATTTTTTCGCCAATTGGCAATATCCTCTTTGGTTTGCCAATAGCTAATAAATATGCCTTTATTGTTTAAATTAACGCTTTCATAACCTAAAAAACCTTGTTGTTTCTGGGCTAAATCCATAGTTATTTCATCCATCTCTTCGTAGCCATCTAAATCATCACTTTTTGTGGATGAGAAAATAACTGCGTAATAGTTGGATGCGGGTAATAAACTCACTAGAATAGTGTAGGATGTTAATTATTAAAATACTTCAACGGCTTCAGGGTATTTTGCCATCCAACGCTTTAAACTTTCTTTATTTCTAACAGTTATAACGGTTCTTTTATCAATACGTAATTTAACAAGGTAAGTGCTACCTTTTACTTCTGGTATTTTTGTTGGTGCTTTTGCTCTCATAGTCCTTTAATCTCTATCTTTCAATATAATTTTAACACAAATAAAAGCATTTTGTTGAATATATAACGTTAAAATATGCCAATTGGCTAATATTTTAGACTAATCATTCTTTTTTGTCAGTTCTTTAAAAACGTCTTCTATTTTTTGCTCTTCTTTATTTAATGTTAGTACGCTTAAATTATTGGCTACCGCAAAATTAAAAATGGTTTTTCGAACATCATCCGTACTTGTTGATGTTAATAACCAAGTGGTTTTATTTATGGATTTAGCTTGTTCAATTAAATTAATTTGCAATAATAATTCCTTAGTAACTTCTTTATCAAATTCAACTGTAATTAATTGTTGAGTGGTATTTTTTTGAAGATTTTTAGTTTCGTCGTTTGCAACAATTTCGCCTTTGTTAATTATAATTACTCTATCGCAAATGGCTTCTACCTCTTGCATAATGTGTGTGCTTAGCATTACGGTTTTGTGTTTGCCTAAATCTTTTATAAGGTTACGAATTTCTTCTAATTGATTGGGGTCTAATCCGGTAGTAGGTTCATCCATAATTAACACTTTGGGGTCGTGTATCATAGCTTGAGCCAAGCCTACACGCTGGCGATAACCCTTACTTAAGGCACCAATTTTTTTACTTTGTTCAACTTGAAGCCCAGTTACTTCAATCATTTCCTTTACTCTGCCTTTAATATTTTTTAGTTTGTAAATGTTTCCTGTAAATTCTAAAAATTCCTTTACATACATATCTAAGTACAAGGGATTGTGTTCGGGTAAATATCCAATATGCTTACGAACTTCTATGCTTTGAGTTGCAACATCAAACCCACAAACGCTTGCAGAACCCTGTGTTTGAGGAATGTAACAGGTTAAAATTTTCATCATAGTGCTTTTACCCGCACCGTTAGGCCCTAAAAAACCAACAATTTGGTTGCTTGATACCTCAAAACTTACATTATTAAGCGCTTTTTGTGTATCGTAAAGTTTTGTTATGTTATTTACTTGTATTGACATTTATTGAAATTAAAAAATTAAAAATTACAGATTGTAAATTATTATTATGTATTAAATTCAATCTTAAAAACATTAGTTTCTACCCAACCTTTACCCCAATCTTCAATTTCTTGATTATTCCAAAGTTTAGGATAAAAAATACGTTTTTGAAAACGGGGTGGTAAATATTTTTGCCAGTTGGTGCCGCCTGTTGCTGCAATATCGGCAGGGTTTTGTTGTAAATACCGTACAGCACTTTTGTAGTGCATTAGCGGCCAGTTTATATTAATATTAATGTCTAATACTTTTAAGGCATTAATTAAACTCTGGTTTTGTTTTTCAGTATCGCTTAACGACAGATATTTTTGCCAAATATTTTTAGTTTTGTATTCATTAGCTAAACTAATAAATTTTTTAGAATACTTTTTTTCGAATTGATTTAATGTTAATGTTTTTTTGCCAGATGATACTTCTGTTGCACCTTTAAGCCAATAAATATTTGCAAATAATTCTTCAATGCTGGCATTTTTATTTCGATAAGTTTCCCTAACTTCTTTATCAACTAAATTAATAAAATCGGCACAACTAATTTCTATCATTCGGTATTGCGCGCTTTGAAAACCACTGGCAGGCAATAACGCCATACGGTAGCGTAAAAACTGCTCTTTTTCCATGCCATCCACCATTATTTCAAAACTTTTTGTTAGAGCTTCAAAATAGCGGTTTATGCGAGTAATGCGCTCGGTAAGATAAGTTGCACTTATTTTATCGTTCCAACCTTCGTCTTTACCATTGGGCATAATTTTTTTGCCATTATTTGCAATTTGATCAAGTTCGTGCAAACTTAATTTAAAATACAGTTCGGTAATTTGGTGATACATGATGAAAATTTGCTCATCGGGATAATCTGTTTTTGGGTTTTGTAGTGTTAGAAGTGTATCTAGCTGAATGTAGTCCCAGTAAGTTAAATAGTTGGAGAGTAAAAGTCCATCTAAATAGCCATTTAAATCCTGTCCCATTTGGGCATATTTTTCTTCTAATAATTTTATTTTTTCGGTAACGTTATTTTCCATTGCATTAAAAATACAGATTTTAATGAGTAGAAAATAAAAACCCGACTAATTTTATGAAAAATTACAAAGAAGATGGAAAGAATACTAATTCTATTGCGCTTTATAGTTTTTATAGGGAATAAAGCCGCACTCGTTAATTATTTTATAAATATGTTCGTTATGAATACACGACACATAATTTTTTAAAATAGGATTAGCGTTATCGTAAATAATAGTAATGTAGCGTTTTAAAATGTAATCGCCCGAAATAATGGAGGCATACTCAGGTTTATGAGGTGTTTTATGAATAGAGTCTGACAGACCTAACACTTTTAATTCGTTACCTAAAGTATACCCTAAACCCACATAACCAATACTACTTGGATCTCCTTGTACCCCCGTTACCACATCTTCATTATAATTCATATTAACGTGTGTTGCCAGGCAATTGGCATTATGCAATACCTTATCCTTAAACAAAGTATATGTGCCTGAGGTAGATTCGCGTGAAAAAACTTTTATTATTTTATTTTTACCGCCTACTTGTTGCCAGTTAGTAATTTTACCTTCGTAAATTTCTTTTAATTGTTGTTTTGTTAAATTAATAATTTGGTTTTGATGATTAACAACAATAGCTAATCCGTCAAGCGCAATAGTATCAATGGTAAGTTTTTTTTGATTAAAAATCGATTTTTCTTCATCGCTTAAGTCGCGCGATACTACAATTAAATCAGCATCGCCGTGCATCATACTCATTATTCCTAAATTAGAACCGCCGCCACTGTAATCGGTTTGAGAATTAGGATTTGCTTTTTTATAAAATTCATTTAAGGCAACCACAATTTTTCTGGCTGTTTCGCTGCCCTTAATTCGAATTAACGCGCTAGTTTTTTGAGTAGTTTCCTGCTCAGTTATTGTTTTAGATTCTTTTTTACCACCACAACTGCTTACAGTTAGTGCCAAAATTGCCAAACTTATAAATACATTTCTCATTCCAAATAAATTTAACGTTAAAATTAGCATTACAAAGCGTATCTAATCTTAATAAATTATTACCATTTCTTTAAATTTAGTTAGGCTTAATTGAGTAATTTTATGAAAATTTTTAAAATTATGTTAAGAACTCACACCTGCGGAGAATTAAGAGCAGAACATATTAATAAAACAGTAACCTTATGCGGTTGGGTACAAAAAAACCGATTAATGGGCGGATTGACGTTTATAGATTTACGAGACCGATACGGTATTACTCAATTAATGATTTCAGATAACATAACTAACAAGGACGGATATGCCAGAGAATGTGTTTTACAAGTTAAAGGAACTGTAATAGAACGAGAGAGTAAAAACAAAAACTTAGCTACAGGTGATATTGAAATAAAAATTGAGAGTATAAAAGTTTTAAATACATCAATTACGCCGCCTTTTTTAATTGAAGACGAAACCGATGGTGGGGATGAATTGCGTATGAAATACCGCTATTTGGATTTGCGTCGAAATAGTGTACGAAAAAACTTAGAACTGCGTCATCGCCTTGCTATTGAAACCCGTAACTATTTGGATAAACAACAGTTTATTGAGGTGGAAACGCCTGTGCTTATTAAATCTACACCCGAAGGCGCACGCGATTTTGTAGTTCCCAGCCGTATGAATGCAGGGCAATTTTATGCCTTGCCTCAAAGCCCTCAAACTTTTAAACAATTATTAATGGTTAGTGGTTTTGATAGATATTACCAAATTGTTAAGTGTTTTAGAGACGAGGATTTACGAGCTGACCGCCAACCGGAATTTACACAAATAGATTGCGAAATGAGTTTTGTGGAGCAGGAAGATATAATACAAACCTTTGAAGGATTAGTAAAACATTTATTTAGAACAGTTAAAGGAGAAAAGGTTTTGGGTATTGATTTTGATAAAAAATTTGAACGATTATCATACGCTGATTCCATTAAATATTATGGCAATGATAAACCTGATACAAGATTTGAAATGAGGTTAATTGAACTCAAATGGCACTCTGAGAATATTGGAGGCGAACATATTTTAAACAAGGTTACTGATTTAACAACTGGTAAAGGTTTTAAGGTTTTTGATGATGCGCAATTAGTTGTATCTATTTGTGCAAAGGGGGCGGCTGAGTACACCCGCAAACAGTTAGATGAATTAACGGAGTGGGTAAAGCGCCCGCAAATAGGCGCTACAGGCTTGATTTATGCGCGTTACAATAGTGATGGATCGATAAAGAGCAGTGTAGATAAATTTTACAGCGAAGATGATTTAAAAAAATGGGGAGAAGCTTGTGGTGCAGAAAAAGGCGATTTAATATTAGTGCTTGCCGGCGCTGAAGATAAAACCCGTAAAGCCGCCAGTGAGTTACGTTTAGAAATGGGAACCCGTTTGGGTTTAAGAGATAAAAATAAATTTTCGTGTTTGTGGGTAATTGATTTTCCATTATTAGAGTGGAACGAGGGTGACCCTAATCTGCTTGCTTCGCTCGCTGGCAGATGGCACGCAAAACATCATCCGTTTACTTCGCCAAAGCCCGAGGATATTGAATTATTGAACACCAATCCCGGAACCGTTAGAGCTAACGCTTACGATATTGTTATAAATGGAGTAGAAGTTGGGGGTGGAAGTATTCGTATTCATAATAAAGATTTACAAGCCCAAATGTTTAAAATTTTAGGCTTTACAAATGATGAAGCTCAAAAACAATTTGGCTTTTTAATGAATGCTTTTGAATACGGTGCCCCGCCGCATGGTGGCATTGCTTTTGGCTTTGACAGATTATGCAGCTTATTTGGCGGCGCGGATAGCATACGCGATTTTATCGCTTTCCCTAAAAATAATAGCGGACGTGATGTAATGATTGATGCACCCAGCGAGATTAGTTTAGAACAGTTAAACGAATTAGCAATAGCTACAAAATTAAATACAGAGTAAATGAGCAACAAAGTGCACCGAGAAGGCTTCGACTTCGCTTGGCCACACAAAACTTTGTGCACTTACAATCTCTACCTTAAAAAAATTAAAAATGTTTTAGAATGAAAAATAAAAAGTGGTTATTGATATTAATAATTATAATACCCTCAGCTTTATGGGTGGCTTTAGAAAGTAGCACTATTAATTCCAGAAGGTTACCGTTTTACGGACCTAAAAAAGTAACTGCATTAAACGATACTTCTTTTTATACCGTAACAGATGAGTTTTTACAAAAAAAAGTAAATGATACAATCATTACTAAAACAAAAATTAATGCAGTTGATTTTCCACTTTATGCCATTATGTTTATCAAATCAACATATATAAACGATAGTTACCGCCTTGTAGGTTTGTGGGAATATTTAAATTACAAAAAAGATAAAATACAAAACATTCCTGTTTTTTTAGTAACGGAATTAGAAAATAAACATGCCCCCACTCAAGATACTTTACAACCTTTATGCAACAATAAAAATGTGCAGTTTTTAGCCTGGAATAAAAGTAGTTTTGATAGCATGAGTGCAGTGTATTTTAACCAAAAACCAATTTATGTAGATAAAAGTTTTTTTGTGTTGATTGATGAAAATCGCCATATTAGAGGTTACTACGACGGGCGTTATGTTGTGGAATTAAAACGCTTGATTGATGAATACAAACACTTGCGTTTAAAAGAAGCAAAACAAAAATTAATAGATGAAAATGTTATTAAAACAAACAGCTAACCGCTATTGCGGGTTTTGCGTTGATGCAAAATGGTTAAGTAACCTCCCTCAGTTAAAAGATTTCTTCTTCGCTGAAAAAGCTCATCGCAATGACCATAGATCTTTTTTCAGATTCAAATTATTTTTTACACTTATTTTGGTATTAGTATGCGTTAGTTGCAAAAACACTTCCGCACCAAAACAACTATTACCTGTTTTTGGAGAAAAAAAATTAAGTAATTCAGATACTATTTATCATACTATTGGAGATTTTAGTTTTAAAAATCAATTTGGTGAAACAATAAATAACGAAACAGTAAAAAATAAAATTTACGTGGCCGATTTCTTTTTTGTTACCTGTCAAAGTATTTGTCCGCAAATGAGCACCAACTTAATTGATGTACAAAAAGCCTTTTTAAACGATGACTCTTTGTTAATACTTTGCCATACCGTAAACCCGTTGCACGATACGGTTGAGGTATTAAACGGATACGCACAAACCTATGGCGCTAAAAAAAATAAATGGCATTTTTTAACCGGCAACAAAAAACAAATTTACGACTTAGCAAAAACAAGTTATTTAGTTAATGCTTTAGAAGAAGACGGTAGCCTTGAAGGATTTTTACACAGTGAATTATTTTTACTAATTGATACCAAAAGTAGAATTAGAGGCTTTTATGATGGCACGGATAAAGTACAAGTAAATAAATTAATTGCAGATATTAAATTGTTAAAAACAGAGCAATAAATAAATAATCACATATTAAAAATAAAAAACCTCCGATTAATAATCAGAGGTTTTTTTTTATAAAAAATTCAAATACTAATGATTATAAAATTTGTTATTCTTTTTACCATATTTTCTGTTGTCGTTATTTTCTTTATGGTTGTTGTTAAACTCGTTTCCGCCAAAATCATTGTTGCCATGTGAACCTTGGTGGTTACCTTGTCCTTTATAATCTTTATTATTGTTGCCACTTTGATTATTTTGGTTTTTTGAATAATTATGTTCAGAAGTATTACTATCGTTATTGCCTTTGTAATATTGTTTAGGATACCCTGAGTTATGATTGTTATAATCACCGTTATTTATCCCGCCGCCATTGTTATCATAATGTTCTGACTCATTATTATATGAATAACTTTCAGTATAGTCATTGTTATTATTATAGTTTTGGTTATTTAAATTTCCGGTGCCTGAATAGCCTTGATTTTGATATCCCTGGTTGTAATTGTTACCAGAACCTTGTTTGTAATTCTGTCCGCCATAGTTTTGATTATAACCTTGGTGTGCGTTAGAATTTTCAAAACCTTGATTTGAATTTTGACTATAATGTCCTTGATTATTTTGATTGTAACTTTGGTTATTTTGGTTTTGATTACCATAACCATGATTGTTTTGGTTATACCCTTGATTATTTTGATTATACGCTTGGTTATTTTGGGTGTACCCTTGGTTATTTTGGTTTTGATTATTACCTTGAAACTGGTTATTATATCCCTGATTTAAATTTTGGTTATTATATCCTTGATTTTGGTTATTTGCTTTAAACTGATTATTATTTCCTTGATTTGAGTTTTGATTGTATCCGTTATTGTTATTAAATCCATGATTAAATTGATTTTGATTACCATAACCTTGGTTATAATTTTGATTACCATAACCTTGATTTTGATTTAATCCTTGGTTTTGATTGTTATAACCTTGATTATAGTTTTGATTTCCGTAATCTTGGTTTTGATAATCAAATTGATTATAATTTCCCTCATTATTAGTTTGTCCGCTAATTTTTTTATTTTTCTTTTTTGTAGAATTAAAATCCTCTTCTTCTAATTCTCTTTCTTCATCATTCTCATCATTTAATGAACTTGAATATGTTTTCTCATTTTTTTTTGTTAATTCCTTCCCCGATTTTTCATCTAATGAATCCCAGTTTTTATTGACTTGTTCAGAATCGTCTTTATCTTTTTCATAATCTTTATCTTTATCAAGTTTTGCCGCATTAGTTTGATCCGATGACTTACCTGTAGGATTGTAAGTTAAATCTTTTTTTGTCGCGTAATCATCAGATGAATTTTCTGACCCGAAGATATTATTAGTTTTGTTTAATGTTGAAGCCTCATTTTCCTGAGGATCTTTTTTGTTTTTTAAGATTGACATAGCTTGTGGAGTTAAATTAATAAATTAGTTAGTTATTTACTAACCCTTAAACTTTATGCCCACTGTTTATTTTAATAATTATTTTCTAATACATTAATTCTTAGCGTTTTAATATAAATATTAAAAATTTTAGGGATATTAATATGTTACATTTTTTACATGTATACTTTTATCTACATGTGTAATATTTACCCATATTTTTCCACACAATATTATTTTTTAAATATATGAGTATTTTATTCTACACATAATAAATTAATAGATGGCACTATAATTTATGTTATATAGTAAAGTTTAAAACTTCTTACTGTAAAATGAATAATTCCGGCTCAAAAAAATTTGTCTTTTCAAAAGGGGTTGATGATTATTTTATAGGAATAACAAATGCGTATAAATTTATCGGGAAATTTTTCAGAGCAGCCTTTAAATCACCGCTTCATTTCCGTGAAATTGTTAATCAGTGTTACGAGATTGGATTAAAAGCTTTACCCTTAATTACTTTAACGGGTTTTATAACAGGTATAGTTTTCACTAAACAATCCCGCCCATCTTTAGAAACTTTTGGTGCAACATCATGGTTGCCTTCTCTTATATCAATTGCCATTTTGCGTGCATTGGCATCGTTAGTAACAGCATTAATATGTTCAGGAAAAGTTGGTTCAAGCATAGGTGCAGAACTTGGTTCGATGCGGGTAACAGAGCAAATAGATGCTATGGAAGTTTCGGCAATTAACCCATTTAAATATTTGGTTGTAACGCGCGTAATTGCAAGTACTATAACGGTTCCCATATTAGCCCTTTATTGTGGATTTGTGGCTTTAATGGGTTCATTTTTAAATATAAATTCGCACGAAGCCACCAGCTTTATTAGTTTTTTTGAACACGGATTCGATACTATAACTTTCCTCGACATATTTACATCGGTTGTAAAGTCTATATTTTTTGGTTTTACAATTGGTTTGGTAGGCTGTTATAAAGGTTATAATGCATCAAGCGGAACTGTTGGTGTTGGGCGTGCTGCCAACCAGGCCGTTGTTGTATCAATGTTCCTTGTTTTTATTGAAGAGGTTATTATAGTACAAGTAAGTAATTGGATTAGACTATATTAATTATGCAAGCGCTAAACCAAAACGATATAATAGATACTAGCGATACAATCATTTCAATTCGTGGACTTTATAAATCGTTTGGCGCGTTGGATGTTTTAAAAGGAATTGACCTTGATGTGCATAAAGGTGAGAATGTAGTGGTACTAGGTCGTTCAGGAACAGGTAAATCTGTTTTGATAAAAATTTTGGTTGGCTTGCTAAAACCTGATAAAGGAACTGTAAAAGTTTTAGGGCAGGAAGTAGATGATTTAAAAGGAAAAGAATTGGATGCACTCCGTTTAAAAATAGGTTTTTCTTTTCAAAATAGTGCTTTGTATGATAGCATGGACGTTAGAAGAAATTTAGAATTCCCTTTAAAAATGAATTTTAAGAACCTTACTAAAAAAGAAGTTGATACGGCTGTTGAAGAAGTACTTAATGCAGTTGGTTTAATGGATAAAATAAATCAGTTTCCTTCAGATCTTTCCGGAGGACAGAAAAAACGAATTGGTATTGCACGAACCCTTATTTTAAAACCCGAGATTATGTTATACGACGAACCAACCTCAGGTCTTGATCCAATAACATGTATAGAAATTAATGAACTCATCAACAGAGTACAAAATACTTATAAAACAAGTGCAATAATTATTACACATGATTTAACATGCGCTAAAGTTACAGGTAATCGGGTAGCGATGTTACTTGATGGAAAATTTTTAAAAGTAGGCACGTTTGAGGATGTATTTGCAACTGACGAGGTAAGAATAAAAAGTTTTTTTAATTACAATTTTATACAATAACTATGAATGAATCAACAAATAAACGCCCAATAATAGTAGGTGTTTTTATTTTAATCGGAATTGTCCTTCTTCTTGCAGGCATATTAATGATAGGTAATTTACATCAAACTTTTTCTACTAAACTACATGTTACAACCTTGTTTGATGATGTAAACGGTTTGCAAAAAGGAAATAATATTTGGTTTTCGGGTGTTAAGATAGGCACCGTTAAAAAAGTTGAGTTTTTTGGAAAATCACAAGTACGCGTTACTATGAATATTGACCAAAAAGCCCAAGAGTATATTCGTAAAGACGCTAAGGTTAAAGTGAGTACAGATGGTTTTATTGGCAGTAAAATTTTGGTAATATATGGTGGAACATCTACTATGCCAGCCGTATCGGAACATGATACATTAGGTGTTGAAAAAACATTTACCACAGAAGATATGATGAATACTTTTCAAGAGAATAATAAAAATGTTTTGGCAATTACTACCGATTTTAAAAATATCAGTAAAAATCTCGCAGATGGTCAAGGAAGTTTGGGCAAATTATTAAAGGATGATGCAATATATAAAAACATAGCCGCAACAAGCGCTTCCCTAAAAAATGCGTCCGATAAAGCTCAGCAATTAATTGGTTCGCTTTCTGCTTTTAGTTCAAAATTAAATAAAAAAGGTACTTTGGCAAATGAGTTGGTTACAGATACTGTTGTATTTAATTCCATTAAAAAATCTATTAAAGAATTAAATCAAATTTCAGATACCGCATCTGTGTTTATTTCTAATCTTACAGCAGCTACTCGAAACCCTAAAACCCCGGTAGGCGTTTTAATGCATGATGAGGAAGCGGGAGCTAGCTTAAAATCAACTTTAAAAAGTTTAGAAAGTGGTTCTAAAAAATTAGATAAAGATTTAGAAGCTCTTCAGCATAATTTTTTACTGCGACGTTATTTTAAGAATCAGAAAAAAGATAGTATAAAATAAAAATTTTAAAAACAACATATGCATAATATTCTATATCTTGAAAATAACAGTTCACTTTTTATGTATTGAAATATAAAAATAAAATATTCCATATTTTAATCCATCAAACCGACAATTTTTAAATATATTTTATAAAGAAAAAATCAGAATCAATAGGATTTAAAGTAACTATTTGCAATAATGTTTAAGACGCTTATTTTAAATTAAACATGTTAAACTCAAACATTATTCTTTTAGATGTTGAAATAATTGGGGTAGAGCTAACACGGATTATTAATTTAAAAATTTTCCCTACAAACGTTCCAATCGTTTTAATGTCCTATTTATCTATTTTGGAAATTTGCTTATTAGGTTATACAATAAACAAAGTAAATTATTTATTGAAGCCTTTTCCGTTAAATAACCTTACCTCATTACTTAATTGGAAACTTTTAAAATGTTAAAATCGTACACACTTGTGTAATTATTTTTCTAATTGAGTAAATTATTACGCACTTAATTAAAATATACAATCCATTAGTTTGGCATAGGTTTTTTAGTTTATTAAAACATAACTACACACAATTTTATGAAAGTTCTAGAAACTAAAGTATTGAGAGGTCCTAATTATTGGTCTAATTTCCGCCATAACCTTATTGTATTAAAATTAGATATTGAAGATTTGGAAGATTATCCTACAAACAAAATTAATGGATTTTCTGATAGAATAGAAGCTGTAATTCCTTCTTTAATTTCACATAGATGTTCTCCGGGATATGAAGGCGGATTTCTTGAAAGAATAAAAGAAGGAACATGGATTGGACATGTAATAGAACACATTGCTTTAGAACTTCAGGTTTTAGCAGGTATGGATGTTGGTTTTGGACGAACACATTCAGCCGAAGAAAAAGGAGTTTACCACGTTCTTTTTTCTTATGAAATTGAATCTGCAGGTATATTTGCCGGAGAAGCGGCAATACGTATCGCCGAAAAATTAATTGCCGGAGAAAATTATAACATAGAAGAAGATATAACTACTTTACGTCGCATTAAAACTAAAAAAGGTTTTGGGCCAAGTACCATGTCAATAATTAACGAGGCTCGTAAAAAAAATATCCCCGTTAAAAACATGGAAAATGGATCTTTAATTTTATTAGGACAAGGTGTAAATCAAAAAATGATACGCGCTTCAATCACTTCTAATACAAGTAATTTGGGTGTAGAAACTGCTAGTGACAAAGAAGAAACAAAAAAAATTCTATCAAAAGCATATATTCCGGTTCCAACAGGGCATGTAGTATTTACCGAAGAAGGTTTAAAAGAAGTTATTAATGAATTAGGGTTTCCACTAGTTATAAAACCAATTAACGGAAATCATGGAAGAGGAATAACCACTAATATAAATACATTTGAAAATGCGCTTTCCGCATTTAATATAGCTAAAACTGTTTCTGAAGATATTATAATTGAAAAATTTATTGAAGGAGATGATTACCGTTTTTTAGTTATTAATTTTAAATTGGTAGCTGTAGCAAAACGTACTCCTGCAATGATAATGGGAGATGGTGTTTTAACAATAGAACAACTAATAGATACTGTTAATTCTGACACTAACCGCGGTGAAGGTCATAATAAAATTTTAACTACCATAAAAATTGATAAAGTTACATTGGCAATTTTAAATGATAAAAAATTAACTTTAGAAACAGTATTGCCAATTGGCGAAATTTTATTTTTAAAAGATACTGCAAATATAAGTACAGGTGGAACTTCAACAGATGTAACCGATACTATTCATCCCGCTAATATATTAATGGCTGAACGTATTTCTAAATTACTTAACCTAGATATTTGTGGAATAGATGTAATAGCCAAAGACGTAAGTTTACCAATAACTAATAATAATGGCGCTATAATTGAAGTTAACGCCTGTCCGGGCTTTAGAATGCATTTAAGTCCGGCTAAAGGTTTGGCGCGTAATGTAGCAGAACCGGTTATTGATATGTTGTTTCCACAAAATAAATCTTCGCGTATTCCAATTATTGCAATTACAGGTACAAACGGTAAAACTACTACAACCCGTTTAACGGCTCACATTGCTAAGATTGCAGGTTGCAAAGTAGGTTATACTACTACTGATGGAATTTATATTCAAGATCAGCCTATACACCTAGGCGATTGCACTGGCAGTCAAAGTGCCTCTACCATACTAACCGATCCAACAGTTGAATTAGCGGTACTTGAGTGTGCCCGTGGCGGTATTTTAAGATCTGGTTTAGGTTTTGATAATTGTGACATTAGCATTGTAACAAATATTTCCGAAGATCATTTAGGATTAAAAGGAATAAACACGTTGGATGATATGGCACGTGTAAAGATTGTTGTAGCTAAAAGTACATTTACAACCGGCCATTCTATATTAAATGCAGATGATGATTTGGTTTATAACATGAAAAATGAACTGGATTGCAATGTAGCATTGTTTAGTATGTATTCAAATAACGAGCGTATTCACAAGCATTGCGCAGAAGGAGGATTAGCAGCTATTGTTGAAAGGGGCTATATAACCATCTGTAAAGGGGAATGGAAAATTCGGGTTAGCAAAGTTGAAAGTATTCCACTTACAATTGGAGGTAAGGCGGAGTGTATGATAAAAAATATTTTACCAAGTGTATTGGCAGCCATTATTCAAAAATTTAAAATAGAAGACATTCGTATTGCATTAGATACATTTATTCCTTCGCCTGAATTAACGCCCGGTAGAATGAATATTTTTAAATTCAGAAATTTTGATTTTATGATTGATTACGCCCATAATACCGGAGGCTTTAATGAATTAAAAACTTTTTTAGACAGAGTAGAGGCTAACTCAAAAATTGGAATAATAACAGGAGTAGGAGATAGGAGAGATGAGGATATTAAAAATTTGGGCGAAATTTCGGGACAAATGTTTAATGAAATTATTATTAGACATGATAATGATATGCGAGGAAGGTCCAAAAATGAAATTACTCATTTATTGGTAAAAGGTATAAAACAAGTTGATAAAAATGTTTCAATTACTGTTATATCTGATGAAATAGAGGCTATACAATATGCTATAGATAATGCCAAAAAAGGAGATTTTATAGTATTGTGTACAGATGAAATTGCCAACAGTATTAATTATATTAAAAACAAAATAGCTGAAGAAAAAAAGGATAATAAGGTATTAGATTATTTATTAAAACAGTAAATAAATATATTTACAAATTAAAAAAAGGCGCATTTAATATGCGCCTTTTTTGTTTTAATAATAATAAAAATTAAATATTTATTTTACCTTCAATACCATCATCATCCATTGAGCCGGATATGGCAGCTACGGCAATTTTAATAAGCGAAATCATTTTACCGTTTTTTGTATCCCAGTAATAAGCTTCGGTAGGTTTTATACATATCAAACTTAAATTTGGATCATCTTTTCCACCTTTAAACCAAGCTTCTGTAATTTTATCCCATAATTTTTCAACTTTATTTTTATCGTAAACAATGCTTGCAATGCCTGCTACAGATAAAAAATGTGAATCTGAATTTTTTGAATACAATAACTGTACGTGCTGGTCTTGTTTAATTTCGTAATTTTTATCACTATCTTTTTCACTAAAGAACCAAATATTACCTTCGTCATCTACTTCCTGAGTACTCATTGGTCGTGTTTGAAAAGGCACATTTTCTGTTTTTGTACAAAACATACACACATCGATGTCTTCGGCTAATTCTTTTAATTTTTTAATTGCCTCATTATTGTTTAAATTTTTTATTTCTCCCATAATTATTTTTTTAAGTTATATTAGACATTATATAAGTTAGAATATTATTTATGTTAGATTATTTTGTCAAAGATTCGTCATTGAGAGGCACGAAGCAATCTCAAACAATACTAACCAATGACGGATAAACAGGCATTAACAAATTAACTTATATAAAGTCTATTATTAGTTTATAAAACTTTATGCCATCAATATTGTATAAATTCTGGTTTTGAAACTGCAAACGACCTTACTCTTAAAGTAAAACTTGTAACAGGATTATAAGCCAACACATTATTTTTTCCTTCGGGTAAAAAAGGATAAAAACCAAAAGATATTTGAAAAGTACTGCTTAATAAATTTTCGTTTCTAAACATGATGCCTAAAGAATAACCTTGATAAAGTCTGCTTTTTTTAATACGGTTGGCAGGATCTCCAATCATTCCCATCCCTACCATTAATATAGGTGCTAATCTAAATCCAATAATATTATAGGGCATATAAGCAACAGTTTCTGAATTAAGTGACATTTTTGTATTACCCGAAAGCCCGGCACCATTAAAGCCATATAATTCGTTGCCATATAGTGTAGTTGTTTCGCCCGAAATTTTATTTTGCCCGTATAAAAAATTGTAATTAATAAACTGTCTAAAAAACCAATCTCCATTTTTTTTTAAGTCGCTAAAATAATAGAGTTTAAAATTAGTTGTAATATCGTTTGAGACACCCTTATTAAAAAAAATCCCTTCGGCAAGTGTTGCAGATAAATATCCAAATTTAAAATGTTTTGCGCGTGCTATTTCAATACCGGAATAATATCTAATTTTTGACATTTCTTTTTTGTATAATCCATAAATGTATTGTACAATCAAACCTTCAGGCACATCCTCTGTAGCGCCAAATCTATAAATAAATTTATCTTTATAATATTGTTGAACGGCGATTCCCACATTTCCAATTACCGCATATGTATTTTGGTTTCCCATTGCTTTATCAATACTAAAAGGCGGGCGTTCGATAAAGCGAGTATTGTAAAACCTTAATCCGGTTAATATGTTTGTACTTTGATTAAAAAAAGTTTTGTTTTTACTTAATTTAAAACTTCTTCCTAACCAAAAATCATAATTGTACGAATGTAATTCAACGTGTTTTGGCAACTCATCAAGGCTATCCGTGTAATTATAATAACGTAAATACCTGGTAATACTTGCACCACCAGCCCAAACGGATAAAGGTGAAAAAAAACCTCGGTCAAAGGATAGACCTAAATCAGCCCCAGTTGGATCCCAACGGTAGTTTAATTGAGAGGATATATACGTGTTATCAATATTGGCTATGCTGTAATAGCCATTAAATTCAAAAAAATTTGGACGTTTAAATCCTACATAGTGCTCAAATTGTTGCCCAAGACCAAAAAGGTTTTGATTTCTGAAGCGTACATTTCCTGAAATATCTGTTATTAAAACAGGTACAGTTAAAGGCCATTTATCTTGCACTATAACATTTACATCTACACTATCTTTATTTTTTGTTGGTGTTAAAAATATTTTGGCATCGTTAATAAATCCCGATCCACGCAATATTCTTTCAGTTTCGCTTATAGTTAAAGCGTTTAACGAATCGTTTTCGTGAAATAATAAACGATTAATTATTATCCAGTGTCTGGTATTAATATGAAGCCGATTACCGGCTTTTTGAATGGTATTTATGCGTTTTGCTGTACTGTCGTTCACAGAAAATCCAAATGGGCTTAATACAGAAATATGAATATTTCTAATTATTCGCCCCTTATTAATAAGGTAT
>JAYVGH010000190.1:0-20642 GCA_043772435.1 Bacteroidota bacterium | reverse complement strand
CACAACCTTCTAAAAAATCTGGGGGGAAAAATAAAGCGGATGATGGCAATTTAGGTACTATTTCAACAACTTCAACAGGAGAAATACCTGGAAGAGTTGGATGGTCTAGTGATAGTTCTAAAAATGGAGGATTTGAACAAAAAGATGGCAAAGAAGGTCAATCCAACAGTTTAAACAATGTTCAAACCCGCAAAAACTTTAACGAAACAGCTTTCTTTTTTCCTCAATTACAAACTAACGAAAATGGTGAAGTGGTAATTAAATTTACAATTCCTGAAAGTCTTACTAAATGGAAGTTTATGGGCTTTGCGCATACAAAAGATTTAAGTTATGCGCAAACTCAAAACGAAGTAGTAACTCAAAAAGAATTAATGGTTCAACCTAACGCACCACGTTTTTTAAGAGAAAATGATAAACTGACTTTTATAAGTAAAGTAGTTAATTTGAGTGATAAAGAATTAAGTGGTGAAGCGGAATTAAAATTATACGATGCTTTAACTGAAAAAGAAATTTCGACAAAAATGATTGAAGCAATAAGTGGAAATTTTCCTACAATTGGTAGTCGTAATTTTAAAATTGCAAAAGGTCAAAGCACCGCCATTGAGTGGAATTTAATGATACCCGAAGGTTACCAAGCTGTAAAATATAAAATAGTTGCTAAAGCCGGCAGTTATAGCGATGGCGAAGAAATGGCAATTCCGGTTTTAACCAATCGTATGTTGGTAACCGAAAGTATGCCGTTGCCCATTCGCGGTAATCAAACAAAAGAGTTTTCGTTTACTAAATTTATTAATCAAAACAATAATTCTACAACCTTAAAAAACCATGCCTATACATTAGAGTTTACAGCTAACCCTGCCTGGTACGCTGTGCAAAGTTTACCGTACTTAATGGAGTATCCTTATGAATGTAACGAACAAATATTTGCACGTTATTATTCAAATGCTTTGGCGAGTTATGTTGCAAACAGCAAACCAAAAATTAAACAAATTTTTGAGAGTTGGAAAATGAATAGTCCGGAAACATTTTTATCTAACCTAGAAAAAAATCAAGAATTAAAAGCGGTTGTGTTAGAAGAAACCCCTTGGGTATTGCAATCTAAAAACGAAAGTGAAAATAAAAAACGTGTGGGTTTATTATTCGATTTAAATAAAATGAGTAACGAATTAAATTCCGCCTTTATTAAATTAGAAAAAGCGCAAACATCCAACGGTGGCTGGCCTTGGTTTAAAGGGGCTCCAGAAGATTGGTACATTACACAATATATTGCTACAGGCTTTGCCCACTTACAAAAATTAGGTGTAGTAGATTTTAAAAAAGATGCCAAATTAAAAAGTATGGTAGAAAAAGCGATATTGTTTTGCGACAATAAACTGCAACAAGATTATGATTACATGAAACGTTACAATAAAGATTATTTAAAAAATAATCACTTGGGTTACATGCAAATTCAATACTTGTACATGCGCAGTTATTTTATGGAATTAAAAATTGAGGCAAAAAATAACGAGAGTGTTGAGTATTATAAAAAACAATCTCAAAAATATTGGTTAGAAAACAGCCGTTACATGCAAGGTATGATTGCCTTATACAGCAACCGTTATACTGATAAAAAAACGGCAACTGATATTATGAAATCGTTAAAAGAAAACGCATTAAACAACGAAGAGATGGGCATGTATTGGAAGGAAAACTACGGCGGTTACTATTGGTACCAAGCGCCTATTGAAATGCAAGCCCTAATGATAGAAGCCTTTGACGAAGTAAGTGCCGATTTAAAAGCAGTAGATGATTTAAAAACATGGCTAATAAAAAGTAAGCAAACACAAAACTGGGGCACAACACGTGCCACTACCGAAGCTGTTTACGCTTTATTGTTACGAGGAACAGACTGGCTAAGCACCGAACCAAATGTAGAAATTAGTTTGGGTGATTTAAAAATAGACCCTAAAACCGATAAAGATTTAAAAGTAGAAGCCGGTACCGGTTACTTTAAAAAAACATTTACCGGTAGCGATATTAAACCTACAATGGGTAAAGTAAAAGTGGTAAAAAAAGATGCCGGTGTTAGTTGGGGAAGTGTGTATTGGCAATACTTTGAGCAGTTAGATAAAATTACACCACACGAAACACCTTTAAAGTTATCTAAAAAATTATTTATACAAACCAACACGGCAAGTGGGCCGGTAATTACGCCAATAAGTGCTAGTAATGTTTTAAAAGTTGGCGATAAAATTAAAGTGCGTATTGAATTAAAAGTAGATAGAGATATGGAGTATGTACATTTAAAAGACATGCGTGCCAGCGGTTTCGAGCCTACTAATGTGTTTAGCGGTTACCGTTACCAAGATGGTTTAGGCTATTACGAAGCTACTAAAGATGCTTCTACTAATTTCTTTATTTCGTATTTGCCAAAAGGTACTTATGTTTTTGAATATCCTTTAGTAGTAAGCCACAGTGGTAATTTTAGTAATGGCATTAGCAGTATACAATGTATGTATGCTCCTGAATTTACCAGCCACAGCGAAGGTATTAGAGTGAGTGTACAAGGGAAATAATTTGTGAACGACGAAGGAAGCAATCTAAAAACAACTCTATAACAGGGTGCTTCGGCTATAGAGTTTTACATTTTGCATTTTATCTCTATTTTTATTAACTTTGTATTAAAACAAATTTTATGCAAACTCAAAACATATTAATAGCGCATCCAACCACAACCGATCAGCTTAATGCCCTTAAAGCGGTTGTAAAAGCGCTTAAAGTAAAGTTTGAACTTAAAAAAGAAAATTTACAAACTATACCCGAAAAACATAAAAATATAGTTAGAGAGCGAATAAAAAACAGTAAAGCATCTAAATTATTAGATTGGGATTTAGTGAAAAACGATTTTGATGGAATATAAATTACTTATAGAACCATTAGCAAAATTTGATATTCAAAACGAAATTAATTATTACAATTTTAAACAAAAAGGACTCGGTAAAAAATTTCATACAGAAGTAAAAACGTATTTAAAAGCCATTAAACTTAATCCATTTTATCAAATACGTTACGATGATATTCATTGTTTGCCATTAAAAACTTTTCCAATAATGATTCATTATTCAGTTGATGAAGCTAACAAAGTAATCATTATTCGTGCCTTAATTAACACCAGCAGAGACCCTGAAACTAATTGGTTAAAAAATAAATAAACAGGCTAAGTTATTTACAAAATTCAATGTATGTATGCCCGTGAATTTACAAGCCATAGCGAAGGATAAGAGTGAGTGTGCAAGGGAAGTAATAGAAAGGTCATTGATTGTCAGTTCGAGTAGAAAGTTTGTTTCTTTTTTTTCACACAAGTTGGTCAAAATGTATACCATACATTTTTTCTGTATCGAGAACTATGTATAAAATTACTTCTCGATACGCCCAATAAAAACAACCAATGGCTACTCGAAGTGACCATGCTCATAAAATGAAAAATTATTTCTTTTTAAAAAGTTATTAAAACCCTCTAAAAACCTTGTGTTTTATAATACATTTGTTCTCTAATTTTTTGTAAATGATAAACAAAGCAGATGTACTTTTAGGACTACAATGGGGCGATGAAGGCAAAGGGAAAATTGTGGATGTATTAACTCCCAACTACGATATTATTGCACGTTTTCAAGGTGGGCCAAACGCCGGACATACCTTAGAATTTAACGGAATAAAACATGTATTGCACACTATTCCAAGTGGTATTTTTCATCCTACGGCTATAAATATTGTTGGTAATGGTGTAGTAATCGATCCTGTAATTTTTAAAAAAGAAATTGATGCCTTATTAGGTTTAGGGGTAGATGTTACTGCAAAATTGCTTATAAGCAAACGCGCGCATTTAATTTTACCAACTCACCGTTTAATTGATGCCGCAAGCGAAGCAGCCAAAGGCAAAAATAAAATCGGTTCAACCTTAAAAGGCATTGGTCCTACTTATATGGACAAAACCGGACGTAACGGTTTACGCATTGGCGATATTGAAACAAAAGAATTTAAAGAAAAATATAGCGCACTTGTTGAAAAACACAAACAATTATTATCGTTTTATAATTTTGATTATAATTTAGCAGAACTTGAACCTACCTGGTTTGAAGCCATTGAAAGTCTTAAAAAATTACAATTTGTTGATACCGAACATTATTTAAATACAGCCATGTTAAGCGGTAAAAAAATATTGGCCGAAGGCGCACAAGGTAGTTTGTTGGATATTGATTTTGGTTCGTATCCATTTGTAACAAGCAGCAATACCATTTGCGCAGGTGCTTGTAATGGTTTGGGTATTGCGCCAAACAGAATTGGCAACGTTATTGGTATTTTTAAAGCCTATTGTACACGCGTTGGCAGTGGTCCTTTTCCTACCGAATTAGAAAACGAAGTAGGCGAAAAAATTCGTCAAATTGGAAAAGAGTTTGGAAGTACTACCGGCAGACCTCGTAGAACAGGGTGGTTAGATATTCCTGCATTAAAATATGCTATTATGGTAAACGGTGTTACCGAACTAATGATGATGAAAGCTGATGTGTTGAGTGATTTTGAAACTATAGAAATTTGTACGCATTATAATCATGATGGACAAGTAATTGATTATTTACCTTATAATATTGATGCAAAATATTTAACGCCAATTACCACTTCTTTAAAAGGCTGGAATAAAGACTTAACTCAAATTGATAACAAAACAAAATTGCCACAAGAATTAATGGATTATATCACCTACATCGAAAAGGCGGTAAATACACCTATATCGATTGTTTCTGTAGGGCCGGACAGAAGCCAAACAATTAGGATGAAGTAATATCAAAAATTAAATTATTTTTTTTCGAACCGAGAAAATGGGTTTATTTTTGCGTTAAAAAACTGATAGATTATTACTTCATTTTTTAGCACTTCGTATATTAAAATATAAGGAAAAGACTTAACTAATTTAGTTCGATACACATCATATTTTATTTGTTTAATTAATGGATATATTATATTTCTGACAAAGTTATTTCTACGGCATCTAATAATTTATAGCCCAATTCCTCTTGTTTATTTTCATAATAATTAAATGCTTATGTAATTTCAAGCATAACAGCCTCTTTAATAATTAAATCATACTTCATTTTTTCGATTTAGCAATAATTTCTTTTTTTATTTCTTCAAACGTATATGATTTACTTTTACCTGATAAATGATCTTTTCTTCGCTTGTTTAATTCTTTGATTTGCTCCGCTGTAAATTCAAAATTCAAGTCATACACATTAATATTCGCTTCTAACAGTGTGTAAACAGCTTTTAAAATTTTATCTTCACTAATATCTATACATTTGTAAACTTTTTTCTTTAAGGCTGTATTAATCATAGAAAATAAGTTTAATACAAATTCAGTAAATTTAAATGCTAATTAATACACATCATGAAAACACACATCAAATTAATTTTACCAATTCTATTATTTACACCCTTTATTTTTCTTGCACAGACTGAAGAAATAAAGGGTGTTATCGATTCTAAAAATGGCACAACACTTGTTGTAATTATAAAACAATCTTTGGTTAAAAAAGGCGATAAATTAATATTATTAAAATTTACCGAAGGTAAAATAGGGAAAATGGCGTTTACTTCGTGGTTAGATATTGCGAATGTAACCATTAAATCCAACTTAAACGATAAGGTAACTTTAACAGTTGATAAAGAAAATAGTGTTACAACTATCAACGGTAAAAAGAAAGATCATTTTACAAAAGGTTCGGAAGTGAAGTTTGGTAAATAATAGTTTAAGTTTTAGAAACAGTTTTAGTTTTACCACGTTGTTTTAATAATACAACTACACCAATGGCACTTGCAATTAAAATACCCGCCAGTATTGGACGATAAGCCAACCAAGCCATTGCAATAATTACAAATGATAAAGGCAATGCTACTGCAAAACAAGCAATACCAACACCAACACTTAAAATACTTCCTAAAAAAGGTACAATGTTTGCAACTACTACCAAGGGTTTTAAAATACCTCTAAAGCCAACAAAAATTAATAAAAATCCTAAAAAACGAAATAACCAGGTTTTGGTTTTGTTACCCGAAATAGCATTTCTAAACATTTTTTCGGCAGATACTGTACCCTCTTGCAATAATTCCACTATTTTATCATTAGATGCAACGTACTCTTCAAAGGTATTATCTATTTGAGTGGCAACTATGCTAATTTGTTTTGGATAAATAACAGCATACGAAATACGCACATCGCCAATTTGTGGCGAGGATATATTTTTGCTCCCTACATAAATATAATTTGAATTAATAATTGCAGTTTTTAATTGAGCAGAATCTAATGTTGGAAGACTTAATTTTTCGGAATTAGAAATATCGTTAACTAAATTTTCGGGCATTGTAAATGCGCCTAAAGTTATGTTTTTGGCAGTAATAGTTTCATTAGTGTAAGAATAGGAATTTACGTTTTCGTGTTCCTGAGGTAATTTAAATTTTGAAGATTCGATTAGAGAAGCTTCCCAGCCCTTTGTGTAATCGTAAGTTGTTTTTGTATCGGTACTACCTCCAATATTTTTTTTGGTAGTACTTTTAGATGTTTCTTTCCATTGATAATGTTCAACTGTTCTAATAATTTTTAAGGCATTAGCTTTTATTTTAAAATCGTTATCGTAAACGGTGTCATTAGTTGTAGCTAAGCCGCTCACGTGCACTAATTTTTTATTATTCTCCGGTAAAATTTTATCGGCTTTTATACTAATAACATTTTCAGATCCTTCTTCTAACGCAATGGCAGTTTTTACAGCACGCCCTTCGTTTGTCCATAATAAAATAATACCAACTATTATTAAAATTATACCAGTAAATACACCTTTAATTGAACTTCCTAAATGAGTACCTATTCCGGTGTGAGTTGTTTCGGTAAATTGATTTGCCATTTTTATTTTTGATTAAATATATTTAGTTAAATATATTTATTTAAATTAAATAACCATATTTTTCTCAACAAAAATAGTTAATTCCATAAACTGCTCTACACTTAATTGTTCAGGGCGTTTTTCAAAATAAGGATGTGTTAAATCTCTGTTTCCTAACAAAGGTTGTACAGAATTACGAATCATTTTACGGCGTTGATTAAAACACGTTTTTACTACTCTAAAAAATAATTTTTCATCGCAATCTAATTCTTTTCGCTCGTTTCTAACTAAACGAATTACTGCACTATTTACTCGTGGAGGTGGAGTAAACACTTCGGGACCAACCGTAAACAAATACTCAATATCGTAAAATGCTTGCAACAAAACACTTAAAATACCGTATGTTTTAGTACCCGGTTTTTCGGCCAAACGCTCTGCTACTTCTTTTTGAAACATGCCTACAACAATATTTACATCGTGTTTATGTTCTAATACTTTAAACATTATTTGACTGGAGATATTATAAGGAAAATTTCCAATGACGTTAAATTTATTGCCAGCTAATTTTCGAATATCAATTTGTAAAAAATCAGCTACTAAAATTTTTTCTTTCTTAAGTGGATAAGTAGTTTTTAAATAGTCTACGGATTCTGTATCCACATCTAATGCCAAAAAATTATCAACCTCATTAATTAAATACTGTGTTAAAACTCCGGTTCCGGGACCAATTTCTATAATTTGCGTTTCTTTATCTTTTTCAAGCAAAGACTCTACAATTTTTTTTGCGATAGTAGTATCGTTTAAAAAATGTTGCCCTAAATGTTTTTTTGCTTTTACTTGATGTTGCATAATGTTTATATTTTTACTTAACCACAAAGTACACAAAGAAGTTTCACAGAGGAAGCAGAGAAAAAAACTTAGTGATCTTTGTATAAAACTTAGTGCCTTTGTTGTTAAACTTTATTTGTTTGTTTGCCGCCCAACGCCATTAAATACGATTTTATCAACTCTTCTAAATCGCCATCTAAAACAGCTTCAGCATTAGTAATTTTTAATTCGGTTCTGTGATCATTTACCAATTTGTAAGGGTGCAACACATAACTACGTATTTGCGAACCCCATTCTATTTTCATTTTACCATCTTCTACCGCGCTTTTTGCTTCGTTACGTTTACGCATTTCTAATTCATATAACTGCGAACGTAGCATTTGCATTGCTTTGGCTCGGTTGCCCAATTGCGAGCGTTCTATTTGACACACCACTACAATACCCGATGGCTTGTGTAATAACTGTACTTTACTTTCTACTTTATTTACATTTTGTCCGCCGGCACCACCACTTCGCGAAGTACTCATTTCAATATCATTAGGATGAATATTAATTTCAATAGTATCATCCACAACAGGATAAACATAAACCGATGCAAAACTGGTATGCCGTTTAGCATTGCTATCAAAGGGACTTATCCGTACTAAACGATGTACACCGTTTTCACCTTTTAAAAAACCATACGCAAAATCACCATCAATTTGTATAGATACCGATTTTATGCCTGCCACATCGCCGCCATTGTAATCCAATTCCGAAACTTTAAACCCTTGTTTTTCCGCCCACATTAAATACATACGCATAAGCATGTTTGCCCAGTCGCAACTCTCTGTTCCACCTGCACCTGCGTTAATTTGTAGTACACAACTTAGTCGGTCTTCGTCGCTACGCAACATATTTTTAAATTCAATTTCCTCTACTTTTTTTAAAGTTGAATTGAATTCTAAATCTGTTTCTAGTTCAGTAGCATCGCCACTTTTAAAAAATTCGTACAATGTATTTAGGTCTTCTATTTGGCACGCTAATTCATCGAAAGAAACTGTCCACGATTTTAATTGCTTTACGTCGTTTAATGTTTTTTCGGCTTTTTTGGAGTCTGTCCAAAAGTTAGGATCGAGTGTTTTTTCTTCTAAGAGTTCTAAATCGTGTTTCTTTCTATCGTAGTCAAAGAAACCCCCTCAACGCGTGCGTGCGATCATTCAAGTCTTTTAATTGGTCGTGTGTAAACATAATGTAAAGGTATAATAATATATTAACGAGCTTTTTTAAGATTTTTCATTTGTTTAAGGCTCCAGTTTGCGACATTTTCAATTACCGGACTAATAGATTTTCCCTGAGAAGTGAGCGAATATAATATAAGTACCGGTGTTTCTGCAAAAACTTCGCGCTTAATTAAGTTGTGATCTTCTAATTCCTTTAGTTCTTTAATAAGCATTCGCGGAGTTATTCCACTAACAATATCCTGAATTTGATTAAAACGCTTTTTACCGTTAGCTAATTGATGTAAAATAGCCAATTTCCACTTACCACCAGCTATGGAAATAAAAAATTTTATAGGACAACCTATAGAGTTTAAATCAAACATTATGCGACAAATTTACAAAATAAGAGTGAATTAAAAAAATTAACAGTTTTTTAATAGTTACTATACTTTATATACTAAATAATTATAATATATTTGCTAAATAAATTTAAAAAAAATTGAAATTATGAGCAAAAAAATTTTAGTAATTAAAAGTAGCCCACGTGGCGAAAGAAGTGAAAGCAACAAATTAGTTGATGTTTTAGTAAAAAAATTTACAGGGGCAACTATAACAAACAGGGATGTTTCGGCAAACATACCTTTTGTAACCGAAAAAATGATTGGTGGTTTTTATTCGGATCCAAATACGCACAGTGAAGAAACAAAACAAGCTTTATTATTACCAAAAATAATTGTACAAGAAGTGCTGGATAACGACATAATTATTATTGGTGTACCAATGTATAATTTTGGTATACCGGCAGCATTAAAAGCTTGGGTAGATTTAGTAGTACAAGCCGGTATTACTTTTAAATTTAATGGACCAGGGCAGTACGAAGGCTTATTAAAAAACAAAAAAGCATATTTAATATTAGCTACAGGTGGGGCACAAATTGGTAGCCCTTACGATTTAGCGAGTAGTTATTTAAAAAGTATTTTAGCTTTTATTGGCATAACGGATGTTACAGTACACGGTGTATCTGGCACTAACATACCGGATGTAGCACCAATTGCCATTAAAAAAGCAAAAGAAGAGATTGAAGCGTTAACCGTTTAATGTTTAGTGTAGTTTGTTTAAAAAGAGCCTGTTAATTTAACAGGCTCTTTTCTTTGGCTTTAAAATCCCAAAAATAAACATAGCCTAATATCATAATACAACCAAAACTCATCAATCCCATTATAAAAGCAATATATAAATGCATTAAAATTCCGATAATTAATAGTGGCGTTTTTAATTTTTTAAACCAGATTAATAATGTAAAAAGTAATTGATAAAAAAGTACTGTATAATTTAATAAAGTTGTGAAAAAATTAGGCTTTATTGAAGATAGAGGGTAAATTGAATAGTGTTGTATCTGCATTATTGTTGCGACTGCAGAACCATACATCCATTGAGGTGAGGATAATTTTGCTGCCGCAGATAAAAAATACACTAAACAAATTTGAATAATGATGGCAATGGAAGCAAAGTTATGAAGTACGGTTTTTATATATTTAATATTATTATTAATAGCGCTTCGACAACGCACAGCGTGATACAGGAAGCAATTAAAAAATAAAAACTGATGCAGTAAATAATCCCCTCCGGTAAGGGTGGGGTATATTTTATTACTGATATTAATTATAAGTAACCATAAAATAAAGTCAGAAATAAAATATAATTTTTTTATAATAAAGGGTAAAATACATAAAGCTATTGCTCCTGTAATAAATTTATATCCTAAATTAGTTGAGCAAGAATTGTACAAATAAAACGCCAAATCTTTAACAAAATTAATGCTTTTGGGTTGACTAAATACAATAGAGTTTTCACCAAATAAAATATTATAAAAACACAGCCAATACACGCATTTTATAATTACAAAAGTATATAACAAACGTTTAAACCAAAACGATTGCGTATTAAATTTATAATCATCAAAAAAATATGAAATAAGTTTTCTCAAAAAAAATTAAGGTAAAGAAATTAATGCCCACATTCTGCCTGTTTTACCATTATCTTGACGGTAGCTAAAAAATTCTTCTTCAAAGGTACAACGGTTCATTGTCCAACTATTTTCCTCTAAAATATTATTTTGAAACAATACAAATTTATTACAGGCAATTAAATCAATTTTATTTTGTTTCCAACAGTAATTTGGAAATCCATTTTTTTCAAATTCTTCAATCACTTCATTTCCCACTTCAAAATTAGTTTGACAAATGCCTTGGCCAATTGCTACTTTAATATTTTTTGTTTCTGCCCCCAATTCAAGCATTTTTGAAATTGTATTTTGTGCTATTTTATTTACTGTACCTCGCCAGCCTGCATGTGCAGCTCCTATTACTTTATTTACTTCGTCGTAAAATAAAATCGGATAACAATCGGCAATGCTAATTGCTAAAATTAAGTTTTTGGTGTTCGTTATCAATGCGTCGCCTTGTTGCTGTCCAATCTTTGCATCTATTACTTCATTTCCATGAACTTGTTTTAAATAACATAAATTATTAATTGATAAATTTAAATCTTTTAATGCCAAAATTCTATTTTGTGAAATTAAATTTGGGTCGTCATCTTGTCCGCATAGATTTAAAGTATTAAATGGTTGGTTTGAAATACCACCCCAACGGGTACTAAAGCCATGCGTACATTTAATATTTGAAGAAGTAAGCCACATAATTATTTAAAAATAACATTTTATAATTAAATATTTAAACTATAATTATTCAAAGTAAATTGTGTAAAACTCCTATTTTACAGTGTAAATAATAAACACCTTTCTTATAATTTTATAAAATGCACAAACCCTTGCACAGTTTAGTTTTTACTATTTTATTATTCGCAACATTTGGCTTAGTAAGTTTTACGTTTCCAAAAAACGGAATAAAATTAACTGAAAATACAACATTATTTTTTCCAAATTTTACTTCGTTATTTGAAACCAAGACTGTAAAAAAAGATATTTCTAAAATTATTGCCGGGGCTGATGCTATTGATACAGCAACTAATATATTAGACACTGCTAAAACAAATATAACTGAACTAAAAGATACCCTTACTAAAAAATTAATTACCACACTTCAATACAAAGATAAAACTGTGTTAAAGAATTTTTTTGATGCCTTATCGCAATTAAAATCAAATCCAAAATCTATTCGCGTGCTACATTATGGCGATAGCCAAATTGAAGGTGATAGAATTACCGATTATTTACGTTTAAAACTACAAGCCCTATTTGGTGGAAGCGGCGTAGGTTTAATTTCTTTAATGCCGGTAGCGCCAAGCGTTTCAACAAAAATAACGTATAATTCTAATTTTGATAGGTATGGCGTTTTTGTTTCGAAAGACAAACGCGTTAAACATAATAACTTTGGTGCCTTGGCAGGATTTAATCGCTTTGCAAATTATAAAACAGTTAATGATTCGAGTGGTACAATAAGTTCGGACGTAAAAATTACCACTACTAAATTAGGTGGCAGTAGTGTTACAAATTATAAGAAAGTAAAATTATTTTATGGTGGTTCGCAAACAAAAACGTGGTGCGAGTTTTACGATGGACCAGCTTTAGTTAGTGCCGATAGTTTAAATTCTGGAGGTTATCTGAATTTAAAAGAATACAACGTTGGCCAAGGTTCGTTAACACACGAATTTAAATTTAAAGGAAAAGACAGTCCTGATTTTTATGGCGTATCCTTAGAAACGGATAATGGAGTATTTGTTGATAATATTGGTTTACGTGGTAGCAGCGGTACGTTTTTTCATCAAATAAATTTTGCCCAATTAAAACAGTTTTACGATTACTTAAATGTAAAGCTAGTCATACTTCAATTTGGTGGAAATGTAATGCCAGGCATTAAAAACGAAAACATGGCAATTAATTATGCTAACTATTTGCGCAATCAAATTTCTATTGTAAAAAAAGCAGCTCCTAACGCTAGTATCATTTTTATAGGCCCGGCAGATATGAGCGTTAAAGAGGGTACCGAATACGTAACACATCCTTATTTAGAAGCCACGCGTGATGCCATTAAAAAAGTAGCCATTGAAAGCGACTGTGCTTTTTTTGATATGTACGATTGTATGGGTGGCAAAAATAGTATGCCGGTTTGGGTTGAAGAAAAAATTGCAGCTACGGATTATATTCATTTTAGTCCGCAAGGTGCGAGAAAAATAGCCACTTTGTTTTACGCATCTTTAATAAACGAATATAACGCTTACCTAAAAAGTAAATAATTGAAATTTACGAAACACATATTATTTTTAATAATAACGTTTAACGTTA
Organism: Bacteroidota bacterium; assembly: GCA_043772435.1. GTDB lineage: Bacteria > Bacteroidota > Bacteroidia > B-17B0 > Aurantibacillaceae > Aurantibacillus. Next base: position 7,395 of record JAYVGH010000190.1, on the reverse strand, counting down.
GTAATTTATTTTCGCAGGTAGATTTTGAAAAATATCCATTTATGAATTACAGTGTAAATCATTTATATTTTTCGAAAGATAGTTCGACATTTTTAAAATTGTATAAAAAAATAAATGAGTTGTCATTAACTCCAACCAAAAAAAACAAAGCCATTAATATTGTACACATTGGTGGGTCGCACGTACAAGGTGGCACATGGAGCAATTCGTTTTTAAACAATTTACAAAATGAATTTAAAACAACTGGGGGTGGCTTTTTTGTGTTTCCCTACAAACTCGCAAAAACAAATAGTCAGCCATATTCATCTTCGTTTACAAATGGAAAATGGAAAGCCTGTAGATGTGTAACCAAAGGCTTTTGCTTGCCGTTAGGAATGAATGGTTTAAGCATTAAAACCAACGATAGTGCCAATTATTTTGGCATAACCGTAACTCAAAAAGCTGTTTGTAAAAGTTTTAATGTAATTAAAGTGTATCATAATTTTAATGAGAATTTTTATTTTGACATAGCCAAAAAACACAATTTAAAAGCAGAGATAATTGAAAAAAAAGAACAAGGTTATACCCAATTTAACCTCGAAATGCCCATAGATTCAATCAGTTTTGAGTTGGTAAGAAGAGATTCAACTCAAAAAGATTTTATTGTTTATGGTTTTAGTTTAGAAAATAATTTAAGCAATGGGTTTTATTTAGCAGGTTTGGGAGCTAATGGAGCTTCAAGTAGTTCGTTTTTAAAATGCACTTATTTTGAAGAGCAACTAAAATCAATTCATCCCGATTTGGTTGTAATTTCATTAGGAGTAAATGATACACAAGCTAAAAATTTTGAAAAAGAAGAATTTATTGAACATTACGACAGTTTAATTTTAGCAATTAAAAAAGCAAGTCCAAATGTGGCAATTATATTAACTACCACCACCGATAATTTTATAAAACGCCGAACTGCAAATAAACGCACCATATCAGCACACGCCGCTATGTTTGAATTAATGCAAAAACACCACATTGCTGTTTGGGATATGTTTGAGTTTATGGGTGGCTATAAATCAATGATGAAATGGACAAAAGTAGGATTAGGCGCTAAAGACCGCGTACACTTTGCTCCCAAAGGTTATACTATACTGGGCTATTACATGTTTGAAGCTTTAATAAAATCGTATTACGCTAATACTAAAAAATAAAAATTATAGAATTTTTAAAAAACATATTTGCCTACCAACAAAATAAACCCATTTTGTTTACGCACTTATTTTTTTGGGGATTTTTTATTTTTGTACTCGCTTTTTATTCAATAGTATATAAAAAAAATAAATTGCGCACTTTATTTTTATTGGGTGTTAGTTTATTTTTTTATTTTAAAACCAGCGGTTTATTTATTTTACTCCTACTCTTTACAATTTTTAGTGATTATACTTTAGGGAAATTAATTCATAAAAATTCCGATCAAAAAAAACGAAAATTATTTTTAACCATTAGTGTTGTTCTAAATCTTTCGTTTTTATGTTTTTTTAAATACGCGTATTTTTTTACAGAGAGTTACAATCAAGTAGTTGGCACAGATTATAAATTTTTTAATTACTTCGCGCAATTTTCAAATTCGATTTTAAGCACTTCTTTCAGCGTGGGCAAAGTATTGCCAGCTATTGGTGTTTCGTTTTTTACATTTCAATCGTTAAGTTACACAATCGATTTATACCGAAAAAAAATAGAACCTGTAAAATCTATTTTTGATTACGGTTTTTTTGTGTGTTTTTTTCCGCATTTAGTTGCAGGTCCTATTGTAAAAGCCAACGAGTTTGTTCATCAAATTTATCAACCTTATAAGTTATCTAAATTAGAATTTGGCATAGCATTGTTTTGGATTATAAATGGTTTTTGTAAAAAAATTGTTGCCGATTATATTGCCGTAAATTTTATAGACAGAATTTTTGATAGTCCGGGTTACTATAGTGGTGTAGAAGTTATCATTGGAATTTTTGGCTATTCACTTCAAATATATATGGATTTTAGTGGCTACACAGATATGGCAATTGGTTTGGCTTTAATTTTAGGTTACCGTTTAAAAACAAATTTTAATTCGCCCTACAAAGCTACCAGCACTAGCGAATTTTGGAAACGTTGGCACATATCACTTTCAAGTTGGTTACAAGAGTATTTATACATTCCCTTAGGTGGCAATAAATCTGGTGGTATTGGCTCTTACATTGCCATTTCTGTTATTTGTTTATTTATGGTTTTACTAAGCGGAAAATTATGGCTAATTTTTGTATTATTAGGTTTAGCAGTTGTTTTAATTGTATTTGCACTTACATTTAAAAACATAAAACAAAATATAAATACAAATATAAACTTAATGGTAACCATGTTGCTAGGCGGACTTTGGCACGGTAGCAGTTGGTTGTTTTTAATATGGGGGGGATTGAATGGAATTGGCTTAGTAATACATAAATTTTGGAAAACTATTTCACCTTTTAAAAACACAAATTCGTTGGGTATAAAAATTGTATTAATGCTTATAACCTTAACGTTTATAAGTTTTACCCGTATTTTTTTTAGAAGCAATAGTTTAGAAATCGTAAACACAATTTTTTATCGCATAACACATCATTTGGGATTAGATGTATTTTTTGATGTATTAATAGGTTATAAAATTGTTATTGGTATTATGTTATTTGGTTATTTAATTCATTGGATTCCGGAAAAAATAAAAACAAATTACCGGCATTGGTTTGCAAAACAACCCTTACCAATTATGGGTGCAATTGTTATATTTGTCGTGTTTATTATGTACCAATTAATGAGTGGCGAAATGCAACCTTTTATATATTTTCAATTTTAACTGGAAACACAAAATCATATTTATTTTAAGGGTTTAAATGCACTTCGTTTTTTTGCGGCATTGGCAGTTATTATAACGCATGTTGAACTTATTAAAGTTCAAATGGGTTGCCCAGGAATGTATTTAAAAAGTAAATTAATTGTTGAATTAGGCGGACTTGGAGTTGTTTTCTTTTTTGTTTTAAGTGGTTTTTTAATTACCTATTTATTATTATCCGAAAAAGAAAAAACCGGAACTATTGCCGTGAAGAAATTTTATCTACGCCGCATTCTTCGTATTTGGCCATTATATTTTTTAGTTACCGCTTTAGGTTTTTTTGTGTTGCCGCATTTGCATTTTATTGATAATGCTTATTTATCTCCATTTAATGGCTACACCTACACCTTAAATTTAGTTTTATTTATTATTATGCTACCTAATATTGCATTTGTACTTTTTAAACCCATGCCTCACATTGGCCAAACCTGGAGCATTGGTATTGAAGAACAATTTTATATTATTTGGCCTTGGTTGGTTAAGAATTCGAAAAATATTTTAAAAACTTTAATTATTTTAATTTGCGTTTTGTTTATCATAAAAGTAGCAGTATTGTTTTTATACAAATCCAATAGTGCTAATACATTATTTAAAAACTTAAAAGACATTGTTGCCATGTTAAAAATTGAAAGCATGGCTATTGGCGGCATAGGTGCTTGGATGGTGTTTAAACAAAAATATTACAAACTGTTATTAAATAATTTTATTTTAATTGCCGCGTTGGCATTGGTAATTTTATTAATATTTTTTACACCTGCAGTTGTACAAGATGCTACTTTTTTAGTGTATTCCGTTTTATTTTTAATTGTAATTTTAAATGTCTCTTTAAATCAAAACTGTTTTTTAAAATTGGAAAATAAATTATTTGTGTTTTTAGGTAATCTATCTTATGGAATATACATGTATCATTTAATTGTAATTGCATTACTAATAGGTACTTTAAAACATTTAAATTTTGTTGTAAATAATTCTTTTATGTCGCAACTAATTGTTTACGGTTCAAGCATTATTGCAACCATTTTAGTGTCGTGGTTATCGTACACTTTTTTTGAAAAACCCTTTTTAAAATTAAAGCATAAATTTACGGTTATTAAAAGTGGGAGTTTTTAGGCGACTCAATTCGAGTAGAAAATTCTGCCTCTTTTTTTTCACGCAAGCTGGTTAAAATGTATACTACACATTTTTTGCTGTATGGAGAACTATATAAAAATACTTCTCGATACGCTTTTGTAAGAGGCAGACAAAAGCTACTCGAAGTGACAAATAGAATATATAAAATAATTTTTAATTCTTAATTTTTAATTCTTAATTTTAGTATATGATAACTCGCCCGTTTAATTTAAAAAAGTGGATTGACGACAACCGTCATCTTCTAAAACCTCCGGTAAATAATAAAGTAGTTTACAAAGACGCTGAATTTATAATTATGGTTGTTGGTGGACCAAACTCTAGAAAAGATTACCATTACAACGAAAGTGAAGAATTTTTTTATCAGTTAGAAGGCGATATAATTGTTCAAATACAAGAGGATGGAAAAGCAGTAGAAGTGCCTATTAAAGAAGGCGACATTTTTTTATTGCCACCAAAAACACCACATAACCCACGCCGTGGCCCAAACACCATTGGATTAGTTATAGAACGCACCAGAAAAAATGCTGAAAAAGATGGTTTATTGTGGTTTTGTGAAAGTTGTAACCACCCCTTACACGAAGCCTATTTTACCTTAACCGATATTGCCACGCAATTTCAAGTAGAGTTTAAACGCTTTTACGAAAGCAAAGATTTGCGTACTTGTAAAAAGTGTGGTACTATGATGGAGCCGCCGCCTGTGATTTCGTAAAAATATAAATTCAATGAGAAAGTTATTGTATTTTGGAATATCTGTTTTACACATATCTTGTTTAGCATAGATAGACTCTTTATACAAAATTGCAAGACAAAAAGCAGATTCATCCTACGATTTTAAATGGCTACGATATTTAGATGCACCGTCTGAGAAAAATAAATTTATATCTTCAAAAAAATTATATAGTAAAGTCTTAGAAATAAAACCAAATGATACTTATACCAATGGTAGACTCTATGAAATAAATCGAGTTCTTAATGGTTTTCTATATATTTTAATTATTATAAAAGCTGATTCGTTTTTTAATTTAAATGAATTTAATTTCTCAAAGAAATATTATGTCTATGCAGATTCAACTTATCATACAAATATAATTAAGAAAAGTATAAAATTGAATATCGAACTTTTAGAATTTATTTCTTTTAATGCTGCCAAAAAATTTAGGTATTTTGTCCAAAAAGCTGATAGCTTAACTATTGATTACCTTACAGGTTTAGAAACAGATATTAACGATATTAGCCTATTAGGCGAGGCAATTAAATATTACAATAAATCATTAATCTTTAAAACCAATTCTGATTATGTAATAGATAGGTTAAAAGAAATAAAACTTATAAAAGAAAGAGAATTAAATGCTGTTCAAGATTAAAAGATAATTTCCTATCCCAAATACTGTTGCAACAATTTACTACGACTACTGTGGCGTAAACGACGGATAGCTTTTTCTTTTATTTGACGAACACGCTCGCGGGTTAAATCAAATTTATCACCAATTTCTTCTAAGGTTAAACCGTGGTTTAAACCAATTCCAAAAAATAATTTTACTACGTCGCGTTCTCTTTCGGTTAAAGTACTTAAGGCGCGATCAATTTCTTTGCTTAAACTTTCGCTCATTAAGCCACTGTCGGCTTTTGGCGAATCTAAGTTAACCAATACATCTAATAAACTGCTTTCTTCTCCATTAGCAAAAGGCGCATCCATACTTACATGGCGCCCGCTTACTTTCATCGTATCGCTTACTTTGTCAATTGGTAAATCTAAAATTTCAGCTAACTCTTCCGCACTTGGCTCGCGCTCAAATTCTTGCTCTAATTTACTGTAGGCTTTGTTAATTTTATTTAAACTACCAACTTGGTTTAAAGGTAAACGAACAATACGCGATTGCTCAGCTAATGCTTGTAAAATAGATTGACGAATCCACCATACTGCATACGAAATAAATTTAAATCCACGGGTTTCGTCAAAACGACGAGCCGCTTTAATTAAACCTAAATTACCTTCGTTAATTAAATCGGGTAAACTTAAACCTTGGTTTTGATACTGTTTTGCTACCGATACTACGAAACGTAAGTTGGCACGGGTTAATTTTTCTAAAGCGCTTTGGTCGCCATCTTTAATTTTTTTTGCTAAAATTACCTCTTCTTCTGCTGTTATTAATTCTTCGCGACCAATTTCTTGTAAATATTTATCTAAAGATGCACTTTCGCGGTTGGTTATGGATTTGGTAATTTTAAGCTGTCTCATTGTATAATAAAGATTAAGAATGCAAAAATACAAAAAAAAACTGAGTTTTTTTAAGGAATTTAGCTAAAAGTTAATAATAAAGCTTAAAATACAGTAAACTACTTAAAATTAACGCTCATCCATTTAAAAACCGGGATTAATTTTATCTTTTTGCCATCTATATTTAATTCGTCCTCTTGATTTGTAGTGAGTATTATCCCCATTTTTAAATTAAAAAAGTGCATTGCTTCAACTATGCCTGTAGTTTCTCGTTTAATGTTATCATCGTTTAAGCTTGAACAAACTTGAAACACCATTGTAACTTTTTCTTTTTCTTTTACTACAAAATCGCATTCATTTTTTTCTTTAAAATAATACAAATCTTTATAAGAACGTCTTAAATGCAAATATACGGCGTTTTCTAACAACCTGCCTGTATCTTCGGTAAAACTTAACGAATTAGCGCGTGCAAAAGCGGTATCTATTGTATAGATTTTTCGGGCATTTATAGCAACACTTTTTGGCGACCAGCTAAATTTTGGTAACGAAAATAATATATAACTATCCTCCAACCATTGCACATAGTCAACTACCGAGTTGGTTGATCCCACATTAAAAGCATTTTTTATTTTGGTTAACGAATATTCTTTTGCGGCATTAGATATTAAAAACAAAGCTATATCTATAAATACTTTTGCGTTGCGTATGCCGTGCCTAACTATTATATCTCGAAATATGATGTCCTTAAACAGTTGGTGCAATACTTCGGTAGATTTTGAGGTTATGTAATCCGGAAATCCACCTTCTTTTATGTAATTATTAAAAGATGTTTCGCTTAATTTTTGTTTTGTAAATTTTGTATATTCTAAATATGAAAACGGAAATAATTCAACTTGTATATTACGCCCTGTTAGTCTACTACCCAACTCCTTACTTAGCAACGAAGCGTTAGAGCCCTTTATACATATAGTTTTATTTTTATCGTGTAAATTACGTATAAATAATTCCCATTTTGGAACATTTTGTATTTCATCAAAAAAATAAAATTGAGCTTCGCTGCCCATCACATCGGCTAATTTTGGAAAATCACTTACTTCAAAACCAAACACACGAGGGTCTTCAAAATTAAAAAAAGCGCATTTAGTTATTTTTTGCTTTATAAGTTGGTGCA
>JAYVGH010000189.1:0-23571 GCA_043772435.1 Bacteroidota bacterium | reverse complement strand
TTTAAAACGTTAGCGTCTTTATCTTGTGCTTCATAAACATAATCAGGGTTTAAATCATGCGCAAAATCATACGCTGATTCATCAAACGCGTTGCTTGTCCACTCTGATACGTTACCTGCCATGCAATATAAACCGTAATCGTTAGGGTTATATGAATAAACATATACCGAGTGAAAACCACCGTCATCAATATAAGAGCCACGCATAGGTTTAAAGTTACCTAAGAAACAACCACGAGAGTTACGTATATAAGGACCGCCCCAAGGATAAGGCGATTTTTGAAGACCACCACGGGCGGCATATTCCCACTCACTTTCTGTTGGTAAACGAAAATCGTTTACAATAGTTTGACCTGTACCTATTAAAAAATTATTTAATAAATTTGAACGCCAAATGCTAAATGCACGTGCTTGTTTCCAAGTAACGCCAACTACCGGATAATCATCATAAGCCGGATGCCAAAAATACATATTGGTTAATGGCTCATTAAATGAATACGTATAATCGTGAACCCATGCTAAAGTATCGGGGTAAACATTAATAACATCTTTTAAAATGAAAACTGAACGGTCAACGCCTTTACGTTCGCGCGGCACATAATTACCTTGTCCTACAGATACTTGATCTTGAACATTATAAGTTCCTAAAACCTTGCTATCTTTTGCAGGATCGCCTACTAAGCTTGATGGAGAGCCCATTGCACCATTCTGACCATCGTTTTGGGTAACACCATTAACATACTCACCTTTTTTGTACTCATGAGCTGCATCTTGAATATCAGCAGATTTTTGAGGTCGGAAACGGTTAGTTTTAGAAGCCGCTAATTTTATATCAATTCTATAATATTCGTAATTTAATTTACGTGCATCAATTTCCTTACGGTTATAAAAACGCTCGCCTTCGGGTAAATATAAAGGTTGTAAATCGGCACGGTAATCATCGTCATCACTATCCCACTTAATTTTACTGTCCCAGTTAATGTATGGATCTTGCAAATTATTATCGCCTTTGTAAATTGGCCACATAGCTAAAAAATCATCTTGAGAAATTTGATAATCTTCGGCAGTACTATTAGAACCAAATGCTAACATTTTACGGGCAATAGAGTCGCGCACCCAGTATACAAACTGACGGTACTCGTTATTTGAAATTTCAGAATCATCAATGTAAAAGGCTTGTATCGACACCATTTTATTTTTGGTTGTATGAGCCATCGGAGCTTCTTCATCATCCGGTCCCATATGATAACTTCCCATAGGGATGAAAAGTGTACCGAATGGATCGGGCTGAAACCACTTTTCGCGACCGCCGACACCGATTAACTCGCCGACTCTTTTGTTACAACCGGTAACAAGTGCTACAAATGAAGCTAATACCAAGAGTTTTTTCATAGTTGTTCTTTTAGTTTATAACCAACTAATTTTATAAAAGTTACAATTTTTTTTATTTTTATTTGTAACTAATTGTTTTAGTTGTAAATGGCTTAAACGTAGTTTAGATTAAAAGGTTTCATATAGCGTATTTTATTTTTTTAATTTGCTACATGGAGTAATCATTTTTTTAATTTTTTTTTAAAATGATTATTCAATTTTTTAATTTAAAAAACGTGGGTCGCCATAAGTGGTAATTTTTTTAACCTTTGGGGTTATGCAAAAACCAGCTATAATTTCGTGAGTACCGCTAGTGTACCCTTTAATTTTTGACAATGTGTAATCATAAGAATAACCTATTCTCCATACTAAAGCTTTAGAACCGGTAGGTTTGCTTTGATAACCAATTAATACAGCAGCGGCATCGCTTAAACGGTAAGTACCACCTACCCAAATCATATTATCCCACATATATGTTAGGTTTAAATCAACAGCGGTTGCCGCTAAATCTGATTTATATTTAACATTAGGTGTTAATTTATTTCTACCATTAGAATTCCCACCATCTAAATTAAATGTATAACCAGCCATAACATAGTAGTGACGAGTCATATCATAAGTAACGTTACCTGAACCTACTTTTTGTGCCGGTAAATGTGTTGACGATAAGCCAACATAAAATTTACCCGGAATTTGATAAAAAGCACCAAAGCCTAAATCATACGTCAATTTATTTAAATCGGGGTTAGTGCCAAAAGCATAAGTACCCGGAATTGTATTATCAACTTTACCATCTTCGGGTGTAATCCAAGTATTACTAATGCTTTTTTGTAAAATACCAACATCTAACCCAATACCTAATGTTCCTACTTTTAAATCTTTATTGTATGCTGCTGCAGTTTTTATGAATAAAGTATTCATAGGCCCTATTTTATCGTTTATAATATTTAAACCCACACCTAAAGGAATGCCCGGTAAACGCATATCACCCGCAACCGCAATGGATTGAGGAGCACCGTCGAAATTTACCCATTGTTGGCGAAATTGCAATACACCACAAATACCACCACCTGTACCGGCATAACCGGCATTGTAAGCTAATTTATTGTGCATCCATTGTGTAAATTGAGGGTCTTGTTGCGCGATAGCAACACCCGAAAAACCTACTATTGCAAAAGCAATTTTTGTAAAAAGTTTTCTCATTTTGTGTATTTAATAGTTAAAACTATACTTTTACTCATTATAGTTAGGGTGCTAAATTAAGTAAAGATATTTAAAAAACAAATTTTGTTAAACATTTTTCGGCGAAAAGACCAATTTTTTAACGTTTTAGGTAAAAAATTAGAACTAAGTTACAAAGTACACAAAGGTAAACTAAGATTTTCCTTCCCCATTCTTTTAGACGCCCTTCCGAAACAAGTTCGGCTCAGGCATTATAAGGCGGGGATATTTCTACAAAGAACTTTTGATAATACTCGCTAGCCGTTTTTGGCATTTAATCAGTTGAAGGAAATACTCCGCCCTCGCCCTTTGCGCACCCCCTGTATGAAAGGGAAATAGTAAACCTACAAAAATTGTTAATGTGTAACATATAAAATAAAAACTATAATTACTTTTATAAAAATGAAAAATTATTTATTACTATTAGTTTTGTTTGTGTTGTGTTTTAACACCCATTCGCAAACAGTTACTGCAACTAAAAAAAATAATCCAAATTTAATTCAATTTTCGGGGCAGGTTTTAGACCAAGATAGCTTAACGGTAATACCATTTGTTTCTATTTTAATAAAAGGAACTAACAGGGGTACTCACTCTGATTTTAACGGATTTTTTAGTTTAGTAGTTACGGAGGGCGACGAGTTGGAATTTGTATCGTTAATACATAAAAAACGGGTTTATAAAATTGCTGATACCTTAAAACAAAAATATTATTTTGCCGTTCAGGTTTTAACTAAAGATACGGTTCAACTTCCAACTTTTGAAGTATTTCCATGGCCTAGCAAGGATGAATTTAAGCGTGCATTTTTAGCTTTAAATTTAAATGATACGGATATTGATAGAGCAGAGAAAAATTTAAAACGAGAAACGCTTACTTATTTAGAACGAAATCAGGTTGCCAGCGCCAGCGAAAATTATAAATATATGATGTTGGCACTTTATACAAAGGCTTATACTAGTGGACAGGCGCCGAGTATGTCTATTTTAAGTCCGCTGGCATGGGCACAATTTATTGACGCGGTTAAAAAAGGTAAATATAAAAAGAAGAAGAGTTAGTTGATTTGTAATTACTTTTAAGCATTGATTTAAAGATATAAAGTGGAACAGAGGTGTTGAATCAAGTTCTGCATGACACTAATACTCTTAATAATATTACACTAAATTTAAACTATAAAAAAAATCTCAACTAAATTAGTTGAGATTTTTTTAGAATTATATTACTTCGCCTAACGCTTCGACCTGGCTTAGTGTGCCAGTTTAGCATAACAAATAAAATTATTCTTTACTAGTACCAGGTTGATTTTTAGGGCTTTCTTTAGTTGATTCTTTTTTAGAATTTGATTTAGTACCCGGTAAACCTTTTTCGTTTATTGCCATGCGTGTACCGCTTTTTTTAGGCTCTTCGGTAGTAGTAGTAGTAGTTGTGGTAGTAGTTGATTTTGGATCAGCTTCCATACTAGTTGGTTGTTTTTTAGGTTCTTGTTTAGTTCCTTTTTTTGTGTCTTGTGCATTTGATGCAACGCTAAACAAAGCAACTAAGGCAATAGTGTATACTAATTTTTTCATATTTGATGTATTTAAATTTTAATTAAAATTAATATTATTTTTTTAATGGATAAACAAAATTAACTAAAAATAACTAATCAATAACAATAACAAGGTATTTAGAGTTACTCCAAAATTCATTCGGATTAGAAATTTCAATTTTTTCAACCGGTTTTTCGCCTACTAATTTGTACGAACTGCTTGGGTGATTACTTAATATTTTTACTTTTTTTGCACCAATATTAATAGATAGAGTTTGTTCAATATTAACTTTAGTAAAATAATCTTTATTAAAATCGGCTTTTACTTTTGTTGTTTTACCAATGCCTATAAAGCCACCTTCTTTGCTAATTACATTTTTTTCTTTTAATTCTTTAAGAGTTCCAATTGCGTAATAAGCCGTATTAATTACTTCGGTTTTAGCGGTATTTTCTTCCTCTGCGGCTTGGTAATTTGTATTTAAGTTAGCTAATTCAATATTTAAACCTTCCATTTTTGATTTTAAATCGGCAATTTCACCATCTTTTTGATTGATAGCATTTTGAAGATTTTCAATCATTTTCTCCATTCCTTCTAACTTTAAATTACTGTCTTTTAATTTTTTAGAAAGGGAGCCTATTCTGTTTTTATTTTTTGCCATTAAATCGTAAATGGCTTGAATGTCTTCTTTTATCTGACCCTCTTTACTTTTTACATCACTACTTGTGCTTGAATGTGAAACGATTTTTTCTTTTTCTTTAATGGTATTTAAATTCTCTTGAATTTCGTTAAATGAGCTAATAAATTCTTGCAAAGCTGCTTCTTTTTCGGTTAACTTGCCGTTTAATTCGCTGGTAACACCTTTTAAACTATCGGCTAAAGGGTTAACTTCTTTTTCTTTGTCGCCGCCACAATTGGTAAAGGCTAAACTACTTACACTTAATACTAAGCCGGTAACTAATACTTTTATAATTTTCATTTTTTTTATTGTTTAGAGTTATTTCTTGTTAATTCGTTTATTTTATAAAAGTAACCTTTATAAAACAAAAAAAGACGTTATTTTAACGTCTTTTTGCAATTTAATTTTTGAGAAACTTTACATAAAATTTTTAAAACAAAGATAGAGAGTTTTTTAGGTTGCGAGAATTACTATTTTTTTAATGTTTACTCTATAACTTTATTTTGATTATTTAGTTTTTAGTTTTTACACTATTAACAAAACTCGTCGTACACCATTTTTAAATGTTCGGCAATCATGTTAGCGTTTCTACCTTCAATATTATGTCGTTCGACAAAATGAACTAATTCGCCATTTTTAAATAAAGCAATGGCCGGGCTACTTGAAGGGTATGGCGCAAAATGTTTTCGTGCTTGGTTTACAGCATCTACATCAAAACCCGCAAAAACTGTAGTTAACTTGCTTGGTTTTTTTGCATTTTCTAAACTTTTTTTAACGCCAGGTCGGGCTGCTCCTGCTGCACAACCACATACAGAGTTAACAACTACTAAAACAGTGCCTTCGGTTTTTATAGCAGTATCAACATCAGTGCTATTTAATAATTCTACAAAGCCTGCACTCGTAAGTTCAGCTTTCATTGGGTTTACAATTTGTTCGGGATACATGATAGTTTATATTTATAGTGTAAAGTTACATATAATAAAACGACATTGATTGAGAAGAAGATTAATTAATGTGAAATTTTTTTAGCTTTTTTTTAGGACGAATTACACAAGTTAACACGAACAATTTCATAACACAAAGTTGCACTAAATTTTTTAAATTGAAAAAAAGAACTGAAATGCTTATTCATCCCCATAGCTATCGAGACAGTATGACTTTGATTTTTTGACAAAAGATTTAAATCATCTTTAATCGTAAAAAGCTGCGTTCATTTACTTTCCTAAACTAACTTTTACGTTGTATGCACCTTTATTACTTGCATTGTAAACAGTTTCGTAAATGGAAATTAAAAGCATACCGCTTGTTTTGGCTGTGCCGTTAAATTTAGCGCCGGCTCTTAAATTTTCGGTACTTGTTTCGCCAATACGATAAACAACATTTCCATAACTTGGGTACGAGTTAGTGCTACTAGTTTCAACATCGCTTCCACCAGCAGAAGTAAATTCGCTTGCGCTTTCGGCTTTGCTGCTGCCATCAGGTTTATATTTATTATTACTTAAACTTGCAAGCGTAACTTCGCCATTGGCAGCTATACTAAAACGCTGACCAGATTTTAGCATTACACCTGTTTTTAGCCAACCGCCATTAGTATTGCCACTAATGTGTTTACTCGCAATTAATTTTAAATTATACTCGCCTTTGCCCGGTTCAACAGATACTGAAATGTCAACACTTTTAATTTTTTCTTTTGGAATACTTAAACTACCATATTCAGTTTTTATATCCATTTTTATAAAGTTGTAAGAGCCACCCATGGTATAATTATTTTCTAATGAAAGAACATCTTCTGTAGGAGCATCGCTGCTAATGTTGCTGTTAGATTTAATTTCAGAAAGCGCATTATCAACAGTATATTCGCCTGTGTAAGTGCTTTCTTCGCTCATATTTTTTGGGTCGGTATAAAAATCTTGAATGGAATTTATTGCTTTTGGTCCAAGTTTTACCAAATCGGTATAAGCACCTTTGCGGGTATCATCGCTGTTACTAGTACTTAAAATTTTTAAAAATGATTTTGCTTTTTCATTAACCGCGTTATCTTTTCCAATACCAATATCAATATGGCTAACTTTGGTTATAGGAATTAAAAGTTTACCATAGAGTGTTGTAAGGTCAATATCTGCAAGAGTTGTTGTGCCTTTTATTAAATTACCGTCTAATAATTCCAAACTAACATCGGCTTGTTTTTGAGCAAATGTGAAGCTTGTGGCAAAGGTAAGCAGAAGGAAAAATTTTTTCATTTTAATGTATATTAGTTAATAGGGATTAGGAAATAGTAAATAGGTATTTAGCTTATTTAATGTTATATTTTTTAAGATGTAGATTTGATAGAATTTCCATAATTATATTAAATATACTTAACCTCTAACAGGGTTCTCAAACTATTTTGAGTGCCTGTTAGAGGTGGATTTAAATTAGATACCGCTTGTACCGCTTAAAATACTAAAGCTAACGTTTTCGGGATGTTCCTCTGGTTTAATAGCAATTACAGGTACTTTACTTAAATGAATTACTTGTTGCGCATAAGGTCCTAAAAAGAAACCGCTAATTTCTGCATCTTGATCTGTCATAATAACAATTAAATCAGCATCAATTTTTTCAACATAATTAATAGTTGCGGTAGCTCTGTTTTTCACATCGCTTAATACATCGGAATGATAAGAAACGCCTTTTTCGTTTGCTAATTTTTCTATTTGATGTAAAATTAATTCAATTTTTGGTTTTTCGTCTTCTTCGCCTGAATCTAATAATGCTACAGCGTAAACAGATGCACTAAATTGTTTAGCAAAATCTAAAGTATAATTTACTTTTTGTCGGGTATGAGCACTTGTATCAATTGGCATTAAAATTTTATTATAGCCTTTGTGATTGGCTTCGCTACTCATTGCCATAGTTGGAATTAGGGAATGGTTTAATGTGCGTAAAGCGGTGCTACCTATTACAAGTTCTTCTAACGGAGCGTAGCCATGAGTTCCCATTACAATTAACGAGGCATTAATTTCTTTAGCCACGTTAGATATTTCGCGACTTGGATTGCCATTTTTAACTATGCAATGTACTTTAATACCATATTCATTTTTAATTGAATCGGCTAACTCAACTAACTTTTGTTCAATTACTTTTTCAAATTCGTTTTGATTTTCGATTTGAACGATTGGCAAAAACATATTAGTGTTAGTATATTGTGCATTTATTATATGTAACAAATATACCTCGCCTTTTGAAAGTTGAGCTGTAAACGCACCATGTTTAATGGCAAGGTAAGAGGTTTCGCTAAAATCGGTTGGGATTAGAATTTTTGAAGAGTGAAAGTGAATCATACGTTTTTTAGTTTTTAGTTTTTAGTTTTAGTTTTTAATATCAAACGATTTTACGAAGTGATATAATAATATTAAAAAATCCGAGATAAATATAAATATTTTTTAATTAAAACCTAACACCTAAAACAGCAGTTAATTGTGCTGCAAAAAAGTAATGATGCGCTATACCGTTGCCGGCACCTAAAACAAAGGTATTTATGTAATTTGCAAAGGATGTTTTGCCCACAAATTCAAAAAAACCATGGTTAAAAAATTCTAAACGCGCCCCACTTTCTACGCCAAAAATTACGCCTGCTATTTTCCAGTCGTTATTTAAACGTTCGCCAAACAAAGTTACATCAGTTCGTGGAACTACAACACCAGCACCAGGTTTTACGACTAACGAGGCGAAAAAATTTTTATTGGGTTGATACACATTAAATTTTCGAACAGCATTCAGCATCCAAAAATTAGCGCCATCTGTATGTTCAAAATGTAAAAATGTAGTGGGGTCTAAAATAGTATCGTTATCAAACCAATTGTTGTTTATTTGCCCGGCAACACGTACTTTTTGGTAATCGTTTACTACATATTTTGTATGGTCGTAATTCATTTCAATACCCCATTTTTTATTTATCTGGTAACCTACTCTACCCACAAATTGAGGTATGGTAATATTGACTACATCTTTAATTTGATCAAAATCGGGGCGGTCGGATGCTGTTACGTTGTAAACTTTAAAATCGTAGTAATTATCTCGTCCAGTAACATCGTGGTGTTTGTTTGAATAATCTTTAAATTGAATGGTGCTTTTACTATAAGTAGCGCGAGTATAGCCCCAAGAGATGTACCACTTTTTTAATTTTTTTTGCGGTTTAATGGTATCGGTTTGTGCAAAAGAATTTGAGATAAAAAGTACACTAAAAAATAATAAATTAAAAAATCGCATTGCTAAAATTTTGTGGCGCAAAGGTAACGAATATTTTGTTGTACGCTGATATCGATTTTTAGGAAATCGGATTTTAAAAATTCTTCGGCTAAATTAGGCCACTCAATAAAACAGTATTTGTTTAAGGATATGTAATCTTCAAAGCCAATGTCTAATAACTCGTTTAAAGATTTTAAACGGTACAAATCAAAATGATAAATTTTTCCTTGCGGGTAAATATATTCGTTTACTAATTGGTAAGTGGGGCTACTAAAATTATCGGTACTGCCTAATTGTATGCAAACTTCTTTAATTAAAGTGGTTTTACCAGCGCCCATTGGAGCATTAAATAGTATTATTTTTTCGTTTAATTGTATGAGTTGGGTGGCAACTGTTGGTAATTCTGAGATAGAATATTGAATATTTATTAAGGAATGAGGCATTTAAAAGTTTTGAAGGTTTTGAAATAATTCTTTTTCACCGGTATCAGTTTTATCAAATCCAAAATAACTTATTAGTCTATTTTCATCTAATAAAATTGTAGTTGGTGTTCCTAAATTTAAAGTATATGTATTTTCATCATCTTGAGAGATAAACACTAAAACTATTTTATCGCCATATTTTTCAAAAATATGTTCGGTATCAATTTGTTTATCGTGCAGTAATACAATTAAATGTGTGCTTTTATTTTTTAATTTTAATATAGAATCTACCTGATTGATACAGCTTTGGCAGAATGTATAATTAAAATTTAAAATAATTTTTTGTTTACCAAACTCTGACAAACTATGAATCTTTCCACCATAATCGATAAAATTCATATCTGGAAATGTGTAATACTTTAACGATTTTAAAATATCAGCTTTTTGTTTAAAATATGTATTAGAAAATTTAGAAATATTTTTTCTATAATTAATATTAATTATAGAAGTATCATTTTTAAATTTTACAGAATCGTTTTTATAAACCGTGTAAACTGAATCTTTAAAAATTTTATTGTAGTCTAAGTCTAATTTTTTGAAGTTCTTTTCAAATTCAAAAAACGAAATCGTTTGCGATTGTGATAAAATCGAAACGAGCGTTAATAGAATTAGTAGAATTTTTTTCACTTGTTTTTTAACCTCAAGGATCTAATCATATTTTTTTTGAGAACCAACGAAGAACTTAATATTTTATTTAGCACTCAACGTTATATATGGAATAATAATTTCCTCTAAACTTACGCCACCGTGTTGAAAGGTGTTTTTATAATAATTTACATAGTGATTAAAATTATTTGGGTAGGCAAAAAAACGATCTTCCTTAGCGAATACAAAACGGGTGCTGGGGTGTTGTTTAGGTAAAAAGGCATCGCTTGGGTTTTTTATTTCAAACACTTCTTTTGGGTTATAATCTAAAGCTTTGCCTTGTTTATAGCGTAGGTTAGAGTTTACGTTTTTATCCCCCAAAATTTTGGTGGGTTGTTGTACTTGCACGGTACCATGATCGGTAGTAATAACAATTTTTATTTTTTTATCGGCTAATTGTTTAATAATATCCAGTAGCGGCGAGTGCTCAAACCAGCTAACCGTTATACTCCTATAGGCCGGCTCATCGTCGGCTAATTCGCGAATTACTTCCATCTCGGTACGGGCATGACTAAGCATATCTACAAAATTGTAGACTATAATATTTAATTTATTTTGCAATAAATTATTTAAGTTATCAGCCAATTTTTTGCCGGCAGCATGGTTAGTAATTTTATTGTAACTCATTTTAACGTCTTTATTCAATCGCTTTAATTGCGCTTGCATAAAGGCTTCTTCGTGCATATTTTTTCCACCTTCTTCTTCATCGTTTAACCACATATCGGGAAACATTTTTTCCATTTCACTAGGTAATAACCCGCTAAACATGGCATTGCGAGCGTATTGTGTGGCGGTTGGCAAAATAGCAAAATAACTCTCTTCACTTTCAACCTTATAATAATTTTGAATAATGGGTTGTAAGGTTTTCCATTGGTCGAACCGCAAATTATCAATTACAATTAAAAATACGGGTTCGTTTTTTGCTAATTCGATTGCGAATTTATTTTTAATTAAAGTGTGGCTCATTGTAGGCGGATTGGGTGTTTTGCCATTTAACCACCCTATATAATTTTTTTCGATAAATTTAAAAAATTGTGTGTTCGCGTCCGCTTTTTGCATTTTTAAAACATCAAACATACTTTTATCTTGTAATTTATCAAGTTCTAATTCCCAAAAAATTATTTTTTTGTAAAGCTCTGCCCACTCTTGCCAGGTAAGGTTATCGTTAATTTGCATACCAATGTTGCCAAACTCTTTACGGTATTCGGTATTGGTTTTATGGCTAACTAAACGTTTATTATCTAAAGCTTTTTTAAGTGATAACAATATTTGATTAGGATTTACAGGCTTTATAAGATAATCGGCAATTTTTCCGCCAATGGCATCGTCCATAATATGTTCTTCCTCACTTTTTGTAATCATTATAACAGGCAAATCGTTGTTTACTTGTTTAATTTTTAAAAGTGTTTCTAAGCCCGAAATACCGGGCATATTTTCGTCTAACAATACCGCACTAATGTTGGAATCTTCTTTTACAAGGTCAAAGGCTTCGTCTCCACTAAGTGCTGTAATTACTTCGTAGCCTTTGCTATTTAAAAATAGTAAATGCGGTTTTAATAATTCAATTTCATCATCAGCCCAAAGAATTTTAATTTTATCCATACAAAATAGTTATTAGTTGTTTGATATTGGTTGTTTGATATTGGTTGTTTGAAAAAAATTAAGTCAATATCTAAACAAATAACGTATTATTTTTAAATTGATTGTGTAAAACACAAAAAATAAGTAAAAATAAAATCGTAAATTTAACTATATTTGTATTGTATATAAATAAACGTTATGCAATCAATACTTATACAAACCAATTCTAAAAGCACACAAAAATTATTAATACAACTTGCACAAAAATTAGGTAACAAGGTAAGTATTTTAAAGCCTAGTATGGTAGAAGATTTGGCTTTTGGCACGATGATACAAGACGCAAAAACGGGTAAAACTGTTTCTAAAAAAAGTATTGTTTCATTACTGAATCACTAGTTTTTTTATGAATATTATTTTTGATGAGTCGTTTGAAAAAAGCATAAAAAAAGTACACGATAAAGCCCTATCGGCAAAATTACCACTAGTTATTAAGCAAGTTGAACAGACCAAAAAATTAAGCGATATTATTCAATTAAAAAAATTGCAAGGTTTTAAATCTTATTACCGAATTAGGTTAGGAAATTATAGGCTGGGTATTGAATTAGTGTTAGATAATACAGAATTATTTATAATCGTTGCCCATCGAAAAGATATTTACAATAAATTTCCATAAAAATCATAACACAATTTTTGATTAATGATTACCAACAAGCGCAAAATAATTAACGATCCTATTTATGGTTTTGTTACCATACCTAACGAATTAATTTACGATTTAATTAATCACCCCTACTTTCAACGTTTGCGCCGTATAAAACAATTAGGGCTTACAAATTTGGTTTATCCGGGCGCGTTGCACACACGTTTTCATCATGCGATAGGTGCAATGCATTTAATGCAGGAAGCCGTTTTAAATTTAAAACAAAAAAAAGTTGCCATTACTGCCGATGAAGAAAATGCGGTTTTAATTGCCATTTTATTACACGATATTGGTCACGGACCATTTAGCCATGCACTAGAACATAGCATTGTTAAGGGCGTACACCACGAAACCGTTAGTAGCCTTTTAATGGATAAATTAAATAATGAGTTTAAAGGAAAATTAAGCCTTGCTATTAAAATTTTTAATAATAAACACAAAAAACAGTTTTTGCATCAATTGGTAAGTTCGCAATTAGATATGGACAGACTGGATTATTTAAAACGTGATAGTTTTTTTACAGGAGTAAGCGAAGGCGTAATTAGCAGCGATAGAATTATAAAAATGCTAAACGTAGTAAATAACGAATTAGTAGTTGAATATAAAGCAATATATAGTATTGAAAAATTTTTAATTGCCCGCCGTTTAATGTATTGGCAGGTATATTTACATAAAACTGTTTTAAGCGCCGAAACTTTATTAGTAAATATTTTAAAGCGTGCTAAGGAACTAAGTGCTAAAGGCGAGAAATTATTTGCAACACCTACTTTAAAATTGTTTTTAATAAACGATTTTACTCAAGAAGATTTTGAAAACGATACTAATTTATTAAACGAGTTTGCCAATTTAGATGACTATGATATTATGGCATCTATAAAGGTTTGGGCAGAACATAAAGATATTATTTTAAGTAAACTATGTGGTAATTTATTAGAACGTAAATTGTATAAAATAGAATTACAAAATACAGCTATAGCTTTTGATTATAAAAATAAATTTATTGAAAAAATTTGTAAAGCTTATGCCATTACAAAAAAAGAAGCCGGATATTTTGTATTAACTGGCCACGTTAATAATAGCGCTTATTTGGCAAATAAATTTAATATTACTATTTTAATGGGAAATGGTAAATTATTAGATGTTGCAAAAGCCAGCGACCAGCTCAATATACAAAGCCTAAGTAAAACCGTAACCAAGTATTATATTTGTTACCCTAAGGGATTATAATAATTTGGTATTTAATTTAATGATAAGCATTATCGAATAAATTACTAACTGTAATTTTTCACAGAACAAATTTTAATATATAAAAAAAAATTCCCCACTTTGGGATGTGTGAATGATGTAAGTTTTTTAAAAACTTATATAACAGTTTACACCATCAATAGCCTCACCTTTGTACAACAATTAATCAATTAATATAATTTAAAATTAAAAACAATGAAAAAAACAATTTTATTAGCAAGTGCTTTGTTATTTGTAGGATCAACAATGGTATCGTGTAAAAAAGATTATAAATGCGAATGCTCAAAAACCTACTCAAGTGGAACTGGTAGTACCACAAAAGATTATTCTTTTTATACTTATAAAGACACACGCAAAAGAGCCGAGGACAGATGTAATGATAATACAAAGTCAGGTACGGATTTAGGTGGTAATTATAGTATAAATTGCCAAATTCAATAATTGTAATTCCAAACAATTTATTTAAAAGCAGGATAAATTTTATCCTGCTTTTTATTTGCTTTATTGAATAGCAATTTTTTTCTTTTTACCTTGCTCTAATTGCCGTTTAAAAAAACGTTCAAATTCTAAACGGTAAAATAAACCTACTCCTTGCGTAAATGGGCCTCCGGCAGTTGCAACTTGCGTGCTGTTGTTAGTACGGTTAAACCCTTTAACACGTAAACGACCATCTACGCTCAATTTATAATCTACATTTACATCACCTATTAACGAACTCGAATTACCTCCTGCTTGATTATTATTAATTCCGAAATTACCATCAACAGATATTTTATTATTTAAAAATTGTTTACTTAAGGCTAAATCAACTGCCTGACCTGTTGTTTGGCTACCTGTTCGGTAATTTAATCCCACATTTAAATCTTTAATACCTGTAACATTGCCTACGTAATTATTTAAAAAACTGCTTAATTTATTACTTAACAATTCAGAACCAGAGGAAGCAGCAGCACTACCCGCGCTTACACCGCCGCTATTACTGTTATAAATAGCAGGTGTTACAAAACTTCTAAATAATAAAAAAGAAAAAACTTGTCGGTTAAGTTCTGCTTCATCGCTTAACACGTTAGCAATTCGAGATTTAGCATTCGCATCAATAGTGGGTACATCAATTTTAAAATTAATTTTTGGAGAAAACAATCTATCAGAAATTAATAATTTACAATCCACAGGAACCCTACCCTTGTATTGAGGGGTTGTATCATTTATTAGCACTCCAATAGAGGCACGTTGTTTGTAGCTTGTAGTTATATTTATTTCGGCACCCAAAGGATCGCCACTCCAAGACACAGAACTACCTGCATCAATATCAAATTTTTTGTTAATTACATTTTCTAGTGTAAATAAATAATCGCCATCAGTAATTAAATAATCACCAATTATTTCAAATTTACCAAGTGTATTAATATTCATTGCAATATCGCCATAGCCTTGAACATTTAAGCCATCGCCTGTTTTACTATCTAAAATAATTTTGGTGTGTAAGTCGGGGGTTACATTAATTACCATGTCTAAATCAAAACCTGATAATTTTTCTTCTTCAATTTTTTTAATGGTATCTTTTTTTACAAAATGTATAAAACCATTTTCACTTACTTCCGAAGGTCCGTCCAAAGGCAGCACAAATTTCGAGTTTTTATTAGTTGTATTTCTCACCTGCATGTGTAGTCCGTTTAAAAAACCGTATATACCAACGTTACCGGTTCCATAAATTTTTCCATAAAAAGTTTTGTTTTCGTTTTGGGTTGTATTTAATACCAACATATTTTTATATGTAACATCATAATCTATTTGCATTTTAGTAAAATTTTTGTGAAAAAAGTTACCATTCACAGTACCTTGCGGAGAAGATTTTAAGCCCACTTCGCTCATTAACAAATCAGAAAAACGTATTTGATCGGGGAGTATTTCAATATCGCCTGTAATGTTATATGTTACATTTGTGTAATCAATTTTTATTTCGCTTTTAAATAAATTTAATTTCCCGTCAATTTTAATATTATCAGGTGAACCGTGTATTTTACCTTTTCCTTTTACCAACCCATTTTTTATGGTTAAAATATCGACCAAATATGGATTTAATAATTTTAAATTTGCTGGGGAACATGAAAAATTTATATCAATCGCTTCTTCTCTTTTATCTAAATAATAATAACCATTAAATGCAATATTTTTTTGAATATTTCCGAATTGGTCGGGGATACCAACCGACGTAAAGCCATCTAAATAAATATATTTATCTTTTGAATTATACTCGTTTTTTAAAACAAGTTCACCAATAAAATTATTATTCACCTTTAACTTAACTATCTTTAAATCGCTAGAAAACACCGGAGTTTTTAATACACTGTGCATAGCCACACTGCCGCTTAAAACACCTTCTAAAACTAAACCCGAAGAATTTAACAGCGGGTTAAATTGCTGAAGCAAAACGTTATTTGTATTTAGTACTAAATTATGGGTTTCTTTATTAGATAAAATTCCTCCTATACCAATGTTTTGATTATTGTTTGAGAATAAAAGAGGGTTTATGGTAATAACTCCGCTGGAATCTATAAAAGTGGGATTAGATGTTACCATATTCCAGGTACTATCTCTTAGAGTTATGCTAAAAACATCATGTTGAATAAGTATAGAAGAGTTTTTTAGAACTACCTGACCGGAAATTTCTCCTTTATTAATAGGCTTTACCAGATTATCCCATTTAAAATTATATTTTGTTGTGGTATCTTGGGTATTAACATTTAAGTTAAAATTATTAAGAGAAAGACTATCTGTTAATTTTAAAGCGCTACTTGTTATTTTTGCAATAATTGCATCATTTTCTTGATGAGAATTGATTTTTAAATTATTTACAACAATGCCATTATATTTTAATTCGTCCGATAAAATATCTATATTAAATGATTTTTCAGCAAAATCGATGTTGCCATTTAAATTAGTACCGCTTTTAACCATTAATTCGGGTATAAATAATTCGCTAATTGTTTTAAAATTTTTAATATTTGTTTTAAAAGTAATTTTGTCGCCATACTTTTTTAAAACAACCTGCTTTTTAAAAAAGCTAGGATAGTAAGTAGACAAAAACTCTTCAAAAGCAGGTTGAAGATTACTGAGTTTAAAGTTACCTTCGGCCGAGGCATTTATATACGCGGAAGATAATTTAATGTTTTTAAAATCGGTTGTTTGGTTAATTTCTAAATTAAAAGTTGATAGTTTGTAACTTTTAGTTTTAATTTTGTATTTAGTGTCATCAAAATTTATTAATCCTGTTAAATTATCTAGGTTATCACCTTTTAAATTTATTAAAACTTGTGTAGAAATTGTGCCACTATCGGCCTTTGAAGAAGATACTAAATTTAATGCCGATAAATTAAGATTATTAATAGAAGAAATAAAATCCATTTCCGGAACTTTATTTTTAAAATTTATTTTACCGTTAAAATCAAAATTTGCATTTGGGTCGGTTGAAACAATTTGCCCGATAAACAATTCGTTTTTAATATCGCCATTTAGTTTAATATTATTATAAGTATAACCATTATAATTACAAGTAATTACTTGCCCGTTAAAATTAGCATTAATAGTTTTTAGCGATACGCCTTTTCCTTTTATTTCGGTGTTTACAGTTAAGTTAGATAGGTTTGCCACACCTATTAAAACTCCTAAATTTAAATTTTCGGTTTTAATTTTACCGGCATATTCAATATCATCGGCTTTTTTTCCTAACTTAATACTAATATTAGTATATACTTTGCCTAATGCTGTATTAAAAGTTCCAATAGATGTAAAATCGTTTATAAAGCCCTCAAACTTCCCTTTGTATACAATAGTTCCAAGAGGTTTTAGTTGATAAGGCAATTCTAATTTTTTATTTTCGGTAAAAGGATAATTTGGAAATTGAATTAAATCGTAATAATTTGTTGAAATTTCTTTAGCATCAAAACTTAAGTACGTTGTTTTAAAAACAGGTAAACCACTTAAAGATAAATCGCCATTAAATTGTGTATGATTACCATACTTTAATTTAAACTTTGAAAGATGTAAATCGCTTACAAAACCAAAAATATTT
Organism: Bacteroidota bacterium; assembly: GCA_043772435.1. Lineage (GTDB taxonomy): Bacteria > Bacteroidota > Bacteroidia > B-17B0 > Aurantibacillaceae > Aurantibacillus. The sequence goes on along the minus strand of JAYVGH010000189.1, from coordinate 5,828 downwards.
CCCGATAAAAAAATAGTTTCATTTAAACCGTTTAAAGCACTGCTAAAGCTTGCAATATCGGCAAAACAGATTTTTGAATTATCGAGCAATTTTATATCTATTTTTATTTTGTCTACAAATTCAGAATAATCGTTCCATTCATTTGAATTAAAGTGTATGCTGCCACGTAATAATGTTTGAGGTGTTTTTAAATACAATTTATCTAAAAGCACTTCTATGCTACTAATTTTTGCAAGAGTTGTAAGGTTATTTAATTGAAAACCGGATTGCTCGATAGTTTTAAAATTTTTAATGCCCACTTCAATTACTTCATTATCTAATTTTAAATTTGAAAAAGTACCGTATGTATTTTTAAAACATAAGTTTCCAAAGTTCATGTTTTTTGAAACCGAGATGTCTTCATTATCATCCCTGTAAATAAATGTTAGATTTTTTAATTCAATATCGCCAAAACTTACATCCCACCCTTTTTTCTTAATTTTTGTGCGGGTAACTTTATCGGAACTAAAATAATTTACTAAAAATTGAAAATTTAAATCTTCCCTGTTTTTGTATTTAATAAGCTTAGCGATAGTATTTAGAACAGTAATTTTTTTTAAAACTAAAATCTCATTTTTATAATCAAATTTTTTAATATCCAATTGTAAATTTCCGTGAAATAGAGTGTCTTGTTTTTCGTCTAAAATAATAACTCCTTTTAAATTTGCTTTAGTAAACAAATCAAGTTGTATAGCATCAATGGAAACAGTGGTATTTAATTCGTTACTAATGTAAACACTCGCTTTTATGCCCAACCATGTTTGAAAAGTGTAAGATTGAATGGCAAAATAAAAACCTACTAATAAAAGAATAAGCGATATAAAAATAACAGCTACTGTTTTAAATAATATTCTTGTAATTTTACGAAGCATTGTAGGTGCTTTAAAGATATTTAAAATTATTAAGTTAAGATTACTAAAAAATGCAAAATAATAACATTTACATATTAGCTATAGAAAGTAGTTGTGACGACACATCCTGCGCTATTTTGTGTAATAACAACGTATTGGCAAACATTACGGCAAATCAAAACATACATACATTATACGGTGGTGTGGTACCTGAATTAGCCAGCCGCGACCACCAAAAAAACATTATTGCAGTTGTTGATGCAGCGTTAAAAAAAGCAACTATTTCACTATCTCAATTAAATGCAATTTCTGTAACCGAAGGTCCCGGATTAATGGGTAGTTTATTAGTGGGCTTATCCTTTGCAAAATCATTATCATTATCACTAAATATTCCGTTAATTGGCGTAAACCACATGCAAGGGCATATTTTGGCGCACTTTATAAATACAGAAGCAGGACAACAAGACATTGTGACGCAAGACAGAACCCGAAACAATGAACTTGAAACAAATGAACAACAACCAATATCTTACAACCAAAAACCAACCTTTCCGTTTATTTGCCTTACCGTTAGCGGCGGACACACGCAGCTTGTAAAAGTTAATGACTATTTAAACTTTGAAGTTATTGGCGAAACTAAAGATGATGCAGTTGGCGAGGCTTTTGATAAAGCTGCAAAAATATTGGGATTAGACTACCCGGGAGGACCATTTATTGATAAATACGCGCAACAAGGTAACGCTAGCAAATATAAATTTTCGGATGCTAAAATTACTAATTACGATTATAGTTTTAGCGGTATTAAAACTTCGTTTTTATATTTTATACAAAACAACTTACAAAAAAATGAAAATTTTATAAAAGAAAATTTGAATGATATTTGTGCCAGTTACCAACAACATTTAATTACCGTATTATTAAAAAATGTAATAGCGTATTTGCAAAAAAGTGGTATAAAACAATTAGCAATAGCAGGCGGTGTAAGCGCTAACAGCGAATTACGTTTACAAATTAAAAATTTAGAGAGTAAATTAAATATAAAAACATATATTCCTAAGTTTGAATATTGTACCGATAATGCGGCTATGATAGGCATTACAGCGTATTATAAATTTATAAAAAACGATTTTAGCGGTTTAGAAATTATACCAAAAGTACGGATGAGAGTAGCAGAATAATATGCCTTTTTTTTACATTAATTATGACCCAAACTTAATTTTAATTTTTTGGGTAAACCTGAATAATTAAGCTTTAAACCTTTTGAGTTTTCGGCGGTTTGTCCGCTACTTTTTGGAATGTAATTTTCGCCTCTCTTTTTTAAATTACTCCACGGAATTAAAATATTAATGTTAGAATTTTCTTTAAAATCATATTTACCGCTTACAAATAAATTTAAAACATTAGAGGCGATTTCCAATTCCTGAATGTTCATTTGATAACCCTTTATAGTGCAGGTTTCACTAATCTCGTTAAAAGAAATATCAGTAAAATCTCTTTTTCTAAAAATATAATCCGATATTTTTTGTAATGGCTCAAAATTTAAAAGGTGACCCTCCTTTAATTTTAATTTTATTTCCCCATCCATTGTATTACTAATTACTTCCATATTATCGTCAAGTCTTGTTTTAAATTTAGCATCAATAAACATATTGCCTTGCAAATTGTCGCTTTGTATTGCTTTTTGCCCAAAATTTTCAAATTCAATAAATAATTTATTTACATCCACATTTTCAATTTTAACTTCGGCGGTAATTTTATTAAGGTTAAATATTGTTCCTTTTGCAAATAATTTACCATTACATGTGTTCATATTTACAGATTTAATATCCAATAATTTATTTTTGTAAACAAGGTTTATACTTGCATTTGTAGCATCTATTTTTCGAATTAGTAATTTTTTAGCAAATAAAGAAACATCAAACTCAAAATTACTTTGCTCCTCTTTAATTGTTTTTTTATACGCGTTTGAATTTAAAGTATCTTTTTTATTTATTTTAGTGGCTAAGAAAGGATTGAGATTAAAGGTTTCAGCTCGGGCTGTTAATACCGATTTAAAACCATTACTATAACCAAACACGTAATCTGTAAAGTTTTTTACGTTACCTTTCAAAGTAATGTTTCCGGCAATCGTATTTAACAATAAATTATCAAATTTTAAATCCTTATTTGTAAGATTTGCTTTTCCGTTAATAGTGTATTCATGTGGTTTATTTATTTCGCGGTAATTTAAATGCTTAAAATATATATCGGCATTTAATTTCATTGGCTCATCTAAAAATTCTTTTTTGTTTAATTTATTTGTTGGTCCTGTGTATTTAATTTTAGCAACACAATTTCCTTTTAAAATAAAATCTTTGCCCGGTTTAAATTTAATTTTTGAAGCATTAATAACTAAATTACCATTTACAGTAATATTAGGGTTATCAAAATTATTTATGACAACAGATGCCATAAAAGGAAAGTCATATAAATTGCCTTTTATATAATTTAAAATAACCTTAGCATGTTCTGTATCGCCTTTGTTTTTCGAGGAATCTAAACTTAAAATAATTGCTTTAAAAGATAAATTTGAATAAGGTATTTTACTATTACCTATAGTGGCACTATTATTTTTTGTAGCAATGCTGGCAATTATAATAGGGTCTTGTTTTACACCAAGCCTAGTAATTAAAAGTATTTTTGCATCAATTGGTTTAGTTAAATTAATATTTGATAAATTTTTTTGAAGGTTGGTATTTAATAATTTAACACCTTTTTCATAATTTATATTTTCGCTTTCAATAGATAAAATCAACTGCTTTTTTTCGTCAAATCCCATAAAAGAATTTACTTTAAAGGTATGATTATCAATTGTTATTATTGATGGTGAGTGAATAAAAATAGATTTTCTTTTATTAAAAATGATTATTTGCAAATCTAAATTTGCAATGGTATTAGTAAGAAAGGGCCCTTTTTGGGGTTTAAATAATAAACCTCCAATTTTTACACCACCAAAAAAATTTGCTGTAGTGCCTCCCTGTTTATGTTTTAATTTAATAATATTATCTATAAACGTAAGGTTAATGTTTTGTCCTCTTTCTTTATCTATAAAATTAAATTGAGTGTTTTTTATAGCAATCTTTTTTATCTCAAATTTTATTGGCTTTGAAGTAGCTTTATTCTCTTTGGACTTTAACTCAAAGTTTTTGTACCCTCCACTATATTTTATAAGGTTAATTTCCGCGTTGTTAATCGCAACAGATTCTATCATAAACTGTTTTTTTAAAAGTTTTAATACATCTAACGAAAGTGAAATTGAGCCTGCGGTTATCATAGGTTTATCTTTTCCGTAAATATTGTCGCTTGCTACATATATATATTTTAATTGAATAGAAGCTTTAGGCCAATTACTAAAAAAAGATACGTTTACGGCATCTACCTTTAATATAAGGCCATAATCATCTTTTAAAACACTAATTAACTGAGCTACCAATTCCTTTTTATAAAAAGTAATTAATATAAAAACAGAAATGCCAATTAGGAGAATACAAGTAAGTAAACCAATAAAAAATCGTTTAATATGTTTTTTATAATTTAAGATGAAATGTGAGATAATGATTAAGTTTTAAAAATAATTAAAGTAAATAACTACTCTACAAATTCTATGCCAGTGAATAATTAAATAATTAAAAAAATATTTTATTAATTATTTTTTAAAACTTTCGTTAAAACAATTGCGGCACAAGGGTTCGTAACTATCAATTTCGCCCAATACTACTAAATTTTCATTTTCTGTAGTTCTATGGCTAACATAGGCTAAATACCCACATTTCATACAAATAGCGTGTACTTTTGTAACATACTCTGCCATTGCCATTAATTGCGGCATTGGTCCAAAAGGTTTGCCTGTAAAATCCATATCCAAACCCGCCACAATAACCCTTATGCCCCTATCTGAAAGTTGATTACAAACATTTGGCAATTCGTCATCAAAAAATTGCGCTTCATCAATCCCAATAACATCCACGTCGTTGGCTAATAATAATATATTATTGCTTGATGGAACGGGGGTACTCATAATTTCAATACCTGTGTGCGAAACAACTTTTTGGTCGTGATACCGTGTATCTAACTTTGGTTTAAAAATCTCTACTTTTTGCTTAGCAAATTGCGCGCGTTTTAAACGCCTTATTAATTCCTCGGTTTTACCCGAAAACATACTTCCGCAAACAACTTCAATCCAGCCTCGTTTTCTCCCCGAATTATTATTTTCTAAAAACATTGTTTAAAAGGCGTTAAAAACAAAAAGTAAATGTAGTGTTTGAACAACTAAAATCAAACTACATTTAATTGTTATTTTATTCACAAAATATGGCATTAGATAAAGTATTAAATAAATTACAAAATCAAATAAAAGAAATACTACCTACAATTGAATTGTTTGTAGAAGATACCATTCAACCATCTGTAAAAGATTGCGACTATTTACAACAACAATTAATTGCGTTGCAAGAAAGTTTGATAATTTATAAATACACTAAATTTGAAAAAGAAATTTCGCCAAGTTTTACTATTCATTCAAAAGTAAGCGGAATGGACATTAAAGAAACTAAAGAAATTGAAAAAATAATAGAAACCAAAAATATTGAAAAAATACACCAAATTGTAGAAGATAGTGTAGAAAAAATAGTTGAACCAAAACCTATAATTAGCAACGAAACTAAAAATAGTGTAACACATTTTAAAAAATTAAATATTGGTTTAAATGATAAATTTAGATTTATAAACGAATTATTTAAACAAAATAATACCGAATATAATGTAGCTTATGAGCAACTAAGCTCGCTAACAACCTGGTACGAGAGCGAATTGTATTTAAACAGTTTAAAAGACGTTTATGAGTGGAAAGGCACTGATGATACAGTTAAGTATTTTTACAGTTTGGCTAAAAAACGTTTC
>JAYVGH010000188.1:0-17805 GCA_043772435.1 Bacteroidota bacterium | reverse complement strand
GATGTCCAAAAATACAATTTTATTTTTGTTTTGAGTTAAAAACTTCATATTTTTTTCTGTCAGTCATTTTCTATGCGGTCTCGTGGCATTGGGCATAACTTACTTATATGAGTACTTTTATCACACTAATACAACCAAATATGGGAGATTGGTGGATGTTTTTACTTTTTTTATCTTGTATTCTTTCTTCGCTTTTCATAACAAAAAAAGGCTCAGATTTTTCTGAGCCTCTATTTTTAATTTTTAATTTTACTAATGTTAAATTCTGTTCTTCGGTTTTGCGCGTGTACATCTTCGCCGCAGGCTGGTTTTACAGCACCTTCGCATTTACAATTGTTTACCAATTTGCTTTCGCCATAACCCTTCCCTGTAATGCGGTTAGCCGCTACGCCTTTGCTAACAATGTATGCCGCACTCGATTTGGCACGTTTATCAGATAATGATAAGTTACTGCCGGCACTACCTCTACAATCAGTATGCGAAGCCAACTCAATATTAATGGTTGGGTTTTGGTTTAAAATATCTACAATTTTATTTAACTCAGTTGCAGCATCGGGTCTAATATTGTATTTTGCTAAGTCAAAATAAATTGGTTTTAAATCAATCATTTTTCCTAAATCGGCACCCAATTTAATTTTATACATTTTTGTATTTAAAAACTCGTGTAATAAAATATAACCTTCTTTTTTAACTGTTAATTCTACAGGTTGCACTTTTGTTATATAACCTTCGCGCTCCAACTTAACAATATAACTCATCTCATCGCCAATTTTTTTATCTTTATAAATATGTCTAAAGTCACCATCTTTATTGGTTGTAAAACTCATAGCGTCTTTGCTGTTAAAAGCATCGGTAATAGTAACCTTAACGCCTTCAATAGGGCTTAAGTTATCAGCATCAACAACCAAACATAATAACCCAATAATTTTTTTCTCTAATAAAATTTCTTTAGGTTTTTTTCCAATCATGTCCGCCACTTCGCCTTCTTTTAAAACACCTACGTTATCTTTGTAGCCATCTTTAGTGGTTTTTATCTTATATGCTTTACCGGGTATTACATTAAATTTAACTTCGCCTTTATCGTTACTTTTAGCTTCAGCAAAAGGTTTACCGTCTTCGTCAATTAAAAATACAGCGGCGTTTGGTAAAATTTCTTTCGATTCTTTGTCCATAGCCACAAATTGTACAGCGCTTGCTATTAATGGTCGTTTAGAAACAAAACTATAAATATCATCTTTGGTTTTATTATCGCGGTTTGATGATAAGTAACCGGAAGTAGTGCTTTTTGCAAAAAACCCAAAATCATCAAACTGAGTGTTTACAGGGTATCCAAGATTTTGAGCTTCAAAATAAGAGTCTTCGGCTGGTATTGTATAAAACACATCTAAGCCACCTAAGCCAACTTTACCATCGCTTGAAAAAAACAAAACTTCATCTTCAAACAATTGTGGAAAAGCTTCTCTACCTTCCGAGTTTACAGCCTGTCCTAGGTTTTCAGGTTTGGTCCAGGTATTATTTTCATAATTTGTTACCCAAATATCTAAACTACCTAATGTACCCGGCATATCACTTACAAAATATAATGTTTTACCATCGCCGGTAACGGCAGGGTGTTCGCAGGTGTATTCGTCACTGTTAAATGGAAAATCGGCAAACGCGCCCCATTTGTCGCCTTCTTTTTTACGAATAAATATTTTTAAGTTTACACGGTTGCTTTTGTCTTTTTTCTTTACGGAATTATTACGGGTAATAAATTGCGTGTTGCCATCTTTAGTAAAACACATTGGCCCCTCGTGGTATTTTGTTTTTAATCCTTCGCTAGCCGAGTGTTCGCTTTTAACATTATCACCGTCAACATACGCCTTGTAAACATCTAAAAAATAAGAGTTGTCCCATCCATATTTACGCCCGCTTACAGAAGTGTTTCGGCGAGAAGATAAAAAATACATTTCATTATTAATTATGTACGGACTAAAATCATTATCGTCCGAATTAATTTCTAATTTTTTTATGTAGTAGTTACTCGAATCTTTTTTTAACTCTTCAAGTACTAATTTTTTCTTTGAGATATTATCTCTAATTAATTTGTACTGGTTATCGTTTATTTTGCCAAATACTTCGTTGGCTTTGCTGTAGTTTGAGTTGTATTTTAAAACCTGATAGTAATTATAGTAATCGTAATCTGTCATGCCAGTATTAGAAAAGGCTTTGTCGTAATACAATTGCGCTTTTTTATAATTACCCACCATAAAGTTGCTTTCGCCGGCACGCACATAATATTTGGTTTTAGGGCGTTTACTGTTCGAAAGCTCTTCGTACATTTCGGAGGCAGATGCAAATTCTAAATTATTAAAGCGCTTGTCAGCAATTTTTTCTTTTACTGATTGAGCCTTTGTAATAATGGATGCAAAAATTAATAGAGTAATAATAATTTTTTTCATGATAATTATGCTGTGATTTATTTTTTAAGATTAAAAATAACGTGGTGATTTTAATGCTTTAGATTTTTGTAAAAAGTCGAAACCTAACATTACTTCGTGTGTACCCGGATTGTATTTGCCCATGTTGTTAATTGAGTAATCGAAGGCATAGCCTATTCTAAATTGAGGCGTAATATTATAAACAATATTTGCACCTGCTGCCGCGTTGTGGCGGTACATTACACCAAACCAAATTAAATTATTAAACAAAACAGATAAATTTCCATCAATTGATAAAGGAGCATTAGCTGTATATTTTACAGCGGCACCGGGCTTTAAGTCCCAAAGACTGTTTAATTTAAATACATAACCGGCAATTAAATAATAGTGTAACGCTTGTTTTGAATTTGCAAACGTGGGGTCTTTACTTAATTCGTTAGGAATAATTTTTGGAGCGGTAAAACCAATAAAATGACGTTTGCCATAGTAATAAATACCAGCGCCAAAGTTTGGAGTGTTGGTGTTAAAATTTGTATTGTTTATTAAGGATGGGTCAGAAAGATCGTTAGCGGCCAAGCCGGCTAAATTATTACGAATTAAATCGGCACCCGCTCTAACGCCAAAACAAAGGCGGTCGTTAGCTTTATTTAAACGAATACGGTACGCAAAATCTGCAAATAAAGCGGTTTTGTTAGTTGGACCAATACGGTCGCTAACGGCGTTAATACCAACTCCAATGCTTTCATTTACTAAGGGCGTATGCAAGGTTAGGGCCGAAGTAACAGGAGCACCTTTCCAACCACTCCATTGATTACGGTAATCTATTACCGCACTCAAAGCATCACGGCTACCGGCGTAAGCAGGGTTAACTACTGAGCCGTTAAACATGTAAAACGAGTTTTGAATTTCTTGTTGCGCGTTTATGTTCGAGCCTAATAACCCAAATGACGCTATAAATCCAAGTATTTTTGCTGTTTTTCTCATAATTGCAAATATATATTATTTAATGTTTTTTGTTTGTTCTATTATTATCAATCTGTTTAATATTGAAGCTGTATATATCCCTTATAAGTTGTTTTTATATTTTCATTACCTAAATCCAACAAATAGAAGTACGTGCCGGTTGGTAATTTGTCTGAGCCCGTTTTGCCACTTACATTAGCACTGCCATTCCAATCGTTTTTATATGGCTTAGCACTGTAAATTAAATTACCCCAGCGATTAAAAACCTGTAAGCTATTGTTAGGGTAACTATCTAAACCTTTAATTTCAAAAGTATTATTATATTGATCACCATTTGGTGTAAATACTTCTGGTATAACTCCCAAACCTTCTTGAACGGTTACCACAATATCGATAGTTGATGTACAAGCACCATTAACAGCGGTTAGTACTACCGTGTAAGTACCACTTAATGGATAAGTATTAGAAGGGTTTTGTTGTGTAGATGTGCCATTACCAAAGCCCCACGAGTAAGAAACAGCGCCTGTACTTTGATTTGTAAAATTTACTGTTAAAGGGGCAGGGCCAACAATAGGATTAGCAGTAAACTGGGCAACCACTGATGTTTGAGATACAGAAACCGTTTGTGTATTGATACAATTAGTTACATTATCAATAACTGATATTGTGTAAACCCCACCGCTATTTATTGTGGCCGATGCTGCGTTAGAGCCTGAAACAACTCCTAAGCCTTGCCAGCTATAACTAACATTAGTGTTAGAGCTGCTCGCGTTTAAAGCAACTGTTCCGCCACCACAAGGTAGGCTCGCTGCGGCACTTGTAGTTAATGTGGGAACAATTGTATTATTAGCCACCGTTATAACACTGCTTGTAGTACAATTTGTTGATATGTCAGTTACCGTAACACTATATGTTCCTGCATTGGCAGTAGTAATAACTGAAGATGTAGCACCATTACTCCAATTGTATGTTACTATACCTGTTGAGTTTGCTGTTAAGTTTACTGTATTAGTATTTGGTTGACAGCTTATGCCTATAGTCGATGAGCTGGCAACATTTAAGTTTGGCGGAATATTTGAGCCATTTACAGAAACAGATATGGATGAATTAGAACAACCAGTTAAAGTATTTGTAACTATTAAATTATAATTTCCGTTTTGATTTACTTGAACACTGATGTTACTAGAGTTTCCAACAATGCCTGTACCCGTCCAAGAATAAGTTAAATTAGTAGATGGTGTAAATACGGGAGCAATAGTTACAGTAGAATTTGAACACGAAAGCGATTGAGCCGTACCAGTTCCTGCCACAATCGTCGGCGCTGTTGTAGCACTTGTAACAGTAATTACTGTATTTGTAGGACAACCATTTGCAGCGGTAATAACGCCGGAGTAAACCCCCGGAGCGCTAAATGTAACAACACTTTGATTGGTAGCACCTAATATACCAGCGGATGGACTCCAACTATAAGATGTAATTGGAACCGTTGAAGTAATTGTTACACTTACAGATGGGCTGCTTGTTAAACAAGTAATACTCGGGCTTGAATTACTAAGTGTAATTATTGGGGCATTTGTATTTGCAGTAATAGTTGCCGTTTGCGCCGCTGACGAACAGCCATTAGAGCCGATTGCAACTACGCTATATACACCCGCCGAACTCACATTTAAAGTGCTAGTTATCGCTGCTATTGTGCCTGACGTTGATGATGCCCAAGAGAAGGAACCCGCTCCAGTAGCACTTGCCGTTAAAGTAGTATTTGGTGGCGAGCAAGCTAAAGTAAATGTGGGTGGATTTAAAGTAACCGCTGTGGGTGGATTAGTATTAGCATTAACCGTAACTACTTGGGTTCCTTTACAACCATTTACCGTATTTGTAATTACTACAGTATAATTTGTATTTGAAGTTGGGTTTACACTTATTGAAGAAGTTGTTGCTCCACTACTCCAACTATAGGTATATGAAGAACCAATAGGTGAAACCGCAGTAGAAATATTAGCTGAAGTAGAAATACAGTTAACGGTATTTGATATAGAAGCGTTTGGCAAAATAGTAGTAGTGTTTGAGGTTACCACAAAAGCGCCAGGTGATGGGCAGTTACTTGCATTAGTAATTGTAAAATTATAGGTGCCAGCCAAACTTGCCGTAATAGAAGCACCAGTAGAAGAGCCCACTATACCTGGACCACTCCATATATAAGATATTATTCCAGAGTTTGAAATAGAGGTAGTTGCAGTTGTTTGGCTACAGGAAATAGTTGCATTTAAATTTGATAATGTTGGTGTTTGTGCGGATGCAGGAGAATTAACGGTAAAGATGGACGTTGATTGACAGCCGGTTCCAGGATGTGTTGCCGTTAAAGTATATTGTCCGCTACCATTTACCGACGCAGTACCTGTAGTGCCACCCGAAAGGATGCTACCACCAGCCCAAACAAAGGATGTGCCAACAGGGGTGGCGTTTGCAGACAAGGTAACAATACTGCCTGAACCACTACAAGTTAATGTTGAATTAGTTGCAGAAGTTGGGTTAATAACAGGTGCGGCAAGAGATTGGGTTACATTAACCGTGCCATTAGCAACTGCACTTTGACAGCCGTTTGTGTTATTAGTAATTATTAATGTGTATACACCTGCGTTTAACACACTAGGATTTTGAGTAGAAGAAGTAAAACCCGATGGGCCAGACCACGAGTAACTTACCCCACTCGCCGGATTACCGGTTAAGTTGGTGCTAGTTAAGGTACAATTTAACGCGGCTGGCGTAGCAATAACGGTAGGAGTAATTACTGTGGTGTTAACACTTGCTGCCACTGTGGCAACACTTGTACAACCATTAATTGAATTTAAAACACTTACACTAAACGTGCCACCGTTATTTAGTGTGGCTGTGGTATTTTGATTACTATTAGATGAAAGGGTAGCTCCGGATGGTGCCGTCCATAATATAGAATAGATAGGAGCACTTGCCGTAGTACTCAAATTAACAACATTGCTAGTACAGGTTAAAACACCTGTTGTTGATGGTGTATTAGTAACGGTAGTGTTTTGTGAAGCTACTACGTTAGCTGAGTTAGTAGAACAACCATTTGCAGTGTTTGTTACCACTACATTATAAGTGCCGCCCAAAGTAGCAGTTATTGCCGAAGTGTTGCTAGCTCCAGAAATTCCTGGCCCACTCCAAGCATATGTAACCCCACTTAGTGGCGAAGACAATGATAATATTGCATTATTGCTACTGCACGTTATAAGGTTAGAAGGCGCATTAGTACTAACACTTGGTGCAACAGTATTTAAAACAACACTTGTAACCGCTTGCGCTGTGCAGCCAGCAACAGATGTTACTAAAACCGAATAATTTCCAACACCAAAAACGGTTGCATTAGCTCCGCTTTGAGAGAGAATTGAAGGCCCAGTCCAGTTGTAGGTGCCGCCGCCAGAAGCAGTAATTGTTGCGGTGGCGCTAGCACAAGTTAAACTTTTTGTAGACCCAGCATTAGCAATAGGGGCAGCAACAACTGTTAGATTATTTGAAAAAGTACTACCACATTGTGGTGTAATACCAACTGTATAAGTTACTGGAAAAGTTCCTACACCAGATGAAACAGGGCAAAAAGAATTACTAGATACGCCCGTTCCTAAAAATATTCCACCAGTATTCCCTGTTATTTGTGGCGTTAAATTAACACAAGTACCATTTGCGCACTGATTAGGTATTGCTGTCCATGATGCGTTAAAAGGATTTGTAATTTGCAATGTTCTTGTTACTGTTGTTGTACAGCCAGCTTGGCTATTAAAAAAATAGGTAACGGTATAGGTACCCGCAGTCATTTGATAGGTATCTAAATACAAATAACCAGCCGGAGAGGTAATAGATGCTGTAGATGGAACCCCGGGTGAAATAGTAAAGCCAACCGTTCCAATAATGGCGTTTGCAGGAATAAATACAGGTTGACAATTATTAGGAGTAGAGTTTAGCCATGAGCCACTAGCCAATACAACATTACTATAACAACTTGTTACAGAATAATTAAAAGCACCCGCTGTAGCCACGTTACATAAACTATAGCTATGAGATTGCGTAGGGTTTAAGCCCGCCAATGCAAAGGAATAACTAGAGCTATTAGGAATGTTTGAGAAGCATGTTGAACTACACAATGAGGAAGCGACAGTAGTATTTTGATAGACTGTTAATGAATTATTTGTTGCAGAATTAGCGTTTGTTAAAGAAAACTTAATTTGCATACAAGGTAAAGTAGCAGTTGTGCCCGAAAAAACGCTTTCTGGGGTTATTGCAATTAGATTAGAATAAGTACAAGAAACAATAGCTGATAAAGGAGAAAATGTATTAGCATCATAAACTCCTAAACTAGGTGTGTAGCAACCATATTGTCCAAATGATTTATTACACGCTAATGTAAATAAAATGGATAGGCAAAGAAAACGTAATTTTTTTCCCATAGTTTTTTTTATTCGGTGATTAATAATGTTTTATTTTCAGGTTTTATAAAACTGTCGTTTTGCTTAAGCCATTTATTTGCGATATCTATATATTCAGATTTAGATACTATTCCAATTGATTTTGGGAAAGATGAAGGAATAAAGTTATTTATAAGTAGTTGTTCGATTTTTGTTTCTAGCCCGAAATATTCAGATACCTTAATATCTGTCTTTATCTGGCTATAATTACCAGCAAGTCGTTCTTTAATAATCGGATTATCTTTTATGTCTTTAGTTCTTTCAACTTGAGAAAAACAAGCGATAGACGTAAATAAAACAAGTGAAAGTGAAAATAAAGTTTTCATCTAATAGATTTTGAACTACGAAAATAATCAATTTATTAACATAATTTAAACAATTTTACTTAAACGGAGCTAAAAATGGCTTTATACTATCCTAAATCGGTTTTAGGACGAGGTATTTAACATTATTAAATCTGATTCACAATAAATTTCCTTAATAAATTTAACGATGCGTGAGCTGTCATAATTATATTGCGTTGTCTATTATCTCCAAATAAAAATTTTAAACACACACATTTTTCTTTATTAGCTACTGCCACCCAAATAGTTCCTACCGGTTTTTCAATCGAACCACCGCTGGGGCCTGCTATGCCCGAAATGGCAATGCTATAATCACTATTAAACTTTTTTAAAACATTTTTCGCTAATTGTTCAACGCACTCTTTACTAACCGCTCCAACGGTGTTAAAAATAGTGTCATCTACCTGCAATAGGCTATGTTTAGCTTCATTAGTATATGGAACTATACTGCCTTTAAACACATTCGAAGCACCTGGAATAGCTGTAAATAGTGAAGAAATATAACCCCCAGTGCAACTTTCGGCTAAAGAAATAGTTTCATTACGTTCTTTTAAAAGTTGACTCACTATTTTTTCTAAGGAAGGAGTTTCTTCGCCATAATTTTCGTAACCGTAAATGTAGTTGCTAATAATTTTTTTTAAAGATTCAATTTCAGTTTCAATATTATTTTGTAATTCGTTTAAATTAATTCCGTAACTCGAAAGGCGCAAACGCACAATGCCTGGCTGAGGTAAATAAGCCAGTTTTATATTTTTTGTTATTAAATTATCTTCCCAAGGTTCAATCAATTCTGCTAATGCACTTTCGCCAATACCATTGGTTAAAACAGTTTTGTGATAAATATGAGGCAAAATATTTTCGTTTTTTATTTTAGGAAGGATAGCATCTGTCATAATAGCTTTCATTTCAAAGGGTACACCGGGCATACTAACAAACACGGTATTTTGTTTTTTTAACCACATAGCGGGTGCTGTACCGTGTGGGTTTCGGAACACAATACTGCCTTGTGGCACAAGAGCTTGATTACGGTTAAGTTGACTTACGGTTTTATCGCGCTTTAAAAAAAAAGAGGTTACATCTTGCAACACATCTTCATTAATTATTAAATCAACATTAAAGTATTTAGCAATAGTTTTTTTGGTTATATCGTCTTTGGTTGGGCCTAAACCACCTGTAATAAAAACAAAATTGGCACGTAATAAACTATCGTTAAACGCTTTAATAATGGCAGTTTCATCGTCGGCAACGCTTGCCATGTGCGTTACTTTAATGCCCATTTGATTAAGCTGTTGTGCTATCCAAACAGCGTTTGTATTGGTTATTTGACCTATTAAAATTTCGTCGCCAATGGTTAGTATCTCCGCCTTCATAAAAAGTTGTATTATTTGGAAAATTAATTAAAATTCAAACAATTGTGCAATTAAATTGTTTTATTTATTAAACCAAAAACAAGTACCTTTACTAAATATAAATTTTTGATTTCGTTTAAAAAATATTTACCAATTATTGCAATACTATTTTTAATACTATTTTTTAATAGTAGTGTTAATGCCCAATGTGCCATGTGTAAACAAGCCGCTGAAAGTTCGTTAAAAAACAATCCACACTCGATGGCACGCAGTTTAAATTCGGGCATTTTGTATTTAATGGCTGTGCCTTATGTATTGATTGGCTTTATTTTTAGAAAACAAATTTACAAGTTGTATAAACGTTTAGTAAATAAAGTTCGCAAAAATCCTATTGCGCAATAAATAATTTTTCAATTTTTTTTTTACTCATTTCTAAATCGTGTTTACTCAGCAAAACATATAAAGTTTTATTTTTAATGCTTGTTTAATAACCAATACAATACATTTACTAATTTGCTAATTATTTTAGATTTATAGCTTGTAGTTTTGTTGCATAAATTATAAGTTAATATGAAAATTTTAAAAACATCTTTAGTTATTATCGCCTTAGTGTTAGGCGTTTACCAAGCAAAAGCCTGCCACGGTTTACCATTACAAAATTATTTAGTAACAGTAGGCGCAACCGGTGTAACCATTAATGGTAGTTCCGATCCTTCTACTTGCGGATGTGGCCCTTATTGGTTACAAACTGAAATATCTTGTACCGGAACTTTTGTCGGCACTCAGCCAGCTTGCTTAACTGCAACTTTAACAAATTGGAATAATGCGGCTACTTCTTATGTTAGTTTTCCCTATTTTAATTCACTGTTAAATGTACCAGGATACAGTATTGGCAGTGGTTGGCTTGATAATTGCACCCCTGAGGCTTATATCCCAAATTTTATTCCTTTTGCAAATTTATGCCCGGGCAAAGTTTACTTTATCCGATCACGCGAGATGGTACTGGGTGGTGGTAATACCGGTCCTTGGACAGCTATTCAATCTTTTACCGTTCCGGGTATTGCACCTCCACCGGGTGCTGGCGCCTTAACTTTAGGTTTAAACGCAATGCCTGCTACAGTTTTCTGTGGTGGCGGAACGGCTTTAACTCCAACTTGGTTAGGCTCTTGCCCAAACACCTGCGCTCCAAACTTTCCTTCGTGCGAAGCTACAACTACAATTGTACCATCTTATAGTTTTGTAGCAACTAATCCTGTATTACCAGGTGGGGTTACTACAACAATTGTTCCTGCAGCAACTTCGGCATCAGTTATTAATATTCCAAGTTTAACATCAGCAACAACGTTTTCTGTTTATTTTATTTACAAAGTAATTAGTTTAGGAGGGATTATATCTTATTCAGCTACATCTGGACCAGGGGCTTATCCGATGGTTTTTGGAAATATGACAAATTCTTTTGTAACTGCACCAGCTACTTCGGTTTTTATGATAGCTAAAGTAGGTTGTTGTATTCCAAATTCCTGCCCGATTACACAACCAGGTACGGTTTTTGTAAATGTTATAAATATATTACCTGTTGCAAACGTAACTATTACGCCAAATACATGCTTAAGCGCACCAAGTTTTACATTTAATGATATTAACGCGGTAGCTGGCATGAATTACAATTGGAATTTTGGTGATGGGACGACTAGCACTGTTAATCCTACTATTCATAACTATACTTCCGCCGGAATTTATACTGTAACTTTTGTTAAAAGTGGTGGATTGGCTTGTATGCCATTAACTACCACGTACACAGTTCAGGTATTTCCTAATTCAACTACATCTATTAATGTAAATACACCTGTTTGTTATGGTGGTACCATTTCGTTTACAAATACCGTAACTAATGGTAATACTTACAATTGGAGTGGACCAAACGTGTTTTCATCATCTGTTCAAAGCCCTGTAATTACTAAT
Source organism: Bacteroidota bacterium (assembly GCA_043772435.1). GTDB lineage: Bacteria > Bacteroidota > Bacteroidia > B-17B0 > Aurantibacillaceae > Aurantibacillus. Next base: position 6,289 of record JAYVGH010000188.1, on the reverse strand, counting down.
GCTACAGCTGCAATGGCAGGCGTTTATAATTGCACCGTAACATCTATTAACGGTTGTACAGCCACTGCAAATGCTAACGTGTCAACCTATCAAGCGGCATTAACCTTAAATAGCAACAGCACAGTTTGTGCCGGAAGTTTAGTAAATTTAACAGCAAGCGGCTCTGGAAGTTATGGTTGGACTGGTCCTAATGGATTTACATCAATTCAGCAAAATCCCGTATTAACGCCAACATCGGCTTTAGCCGCCGGAATTTATACCGTTAATGCAACTTTAACAGGCGGCTGTTCTGCAAGTGCTACTACAGCTGTTATTGTAAATACTACAAATGTAACCGCAAGCAATAATGGACCGGTATGTTCAGGTAACAACGCACAATTAACAGCTAATGGTGTAGGAACTTTTATTTGGGTGGGTCCAAATGGATTTGCATCAACACAACAAAATCCCATATTAACAGGCGCTACATCTTTAGCAAGCGGTATTTATACAGTAACTATTACTTCTCCTCAAGGTTGTACACAAACGGCAACAACTAATTTAAGTATTCAAGCACCAAAAATATTAAGCCCTAAAAGCACAAGTACAATGTGTGAAAATGGTGTTGTTACTTTAGAATCGTTAGACGCTGGTGGAGTAAGCTTTTTATGGATGGGACCTAATGGCTTTACTGCAAATACTGCATACACAGCTATACAGGATGTAACACCTTTAAATAGTGGTATTTATACAATCACAATGACAGATCCTTTTGGTTGCATTGCTCAAGGCACAGTACAGGTATCTGTTTTTGCTAAACCAAATGTTGATATTGACATGAGCAAAGCCACATCAGGTTGTGAACCACGTACAGGATTGGAATTTAAAGCTATTAGCAGCAGCAACGGCTTAAGTTATGCTTGGAATTTAGGTAATGGATCTATAAATAATTCGGATAATCCTAAAAATATTAATTATAATACGGCAAATTCTTATACTGTTTCGGTTATAGCTTCTAATGCAAACGGATGCGTAGCTACAAAAAGTAAAATATTAGAAGTATATCCTGTACCAGTGGCAAACTTTAGTAATACGCCAAATCCAAGTTTTGTAAATCCACAGGTTTATTTTACCGATTTTTCTACAAATGGCAACATAACTAATTGGAATTGGACTTTTGGACTTGGACCTGATGTATCATCAACACAACAAAATCCTAATTATACTTACCAAGATAGTGGTAAATACGATGTAACATTAAAAGTAAAAACAGATAAAGGTTGCGAGAACACTATTACCAAAAAAGTAATTGTGAACGACGAAGGCGGCTTATTTTTGCCAAATGCATTTACTCCAAATGGTGATGGTCAAAACGATATATTTATGGCTGTATCTAATGGTGTTAATAAGTTTGAAATGTTAATATTTAACAGAGGTGGTAGTTTATTGTTTCAAACTAGTGATGTTAAAAAAGGATGGGACGGAATGTTTAAAGGACAATTGGCGGAAAGCAACGTATATGTTTATAAAGTAAATTACACAAGTAAAGATGGTAAAGGGCATACTTTAACCGGAAGTGTTACTTTGATTAAATAAATAATTTAATGTATCTTTAAGTGTCCAATACCAAAAGTGTTGGACATTTATTTTTTATGAAAGCTATTATTTACATATTTTTATTTTTTTCATTTTTGGCTAAAAGCCAAAGCAATTGTGCCTATTGGAGTACCTATATTGGTAAAACAGATGCAGATGCTGTAAGAGGAATTGCGGTTGATAATGTAAAAAACAGTTACATTATTATGCAAACCAATAGCCAATCGTTAACTACTACACCCGGTTTAATTAGCGATACACTAAAAGGTTTTTACGATGCTTACTTAGCAAAATTTGATTCGTGTGGAAGTTTTGTTTGGGGAACCTATTTAGGAACGACCGGTTTTGATAGCGGCGAAAAACTGGTTATTTGTAACGATGGTAATATTGCATTTACAGGGTATTCGCAAGCAGCAGGGCTACCTACAACTTCTTTGTCTTGTTTTCAGGCTACTTTTGCGGGGCAAACGGATGGCTTTATAGGAAAAATTACACCAAATGGAAACCTAATTTGGTTAACGTATTTTGGTAAATCAAACTCCGATTTAGTATACGACATTGCATGCGATTTTAATGGTAATTTATTTATTGGGGGCACAACCACTTCAGCAAATTTATATACAACAACTGCTTCGTTTCAACAAACATTTGGCGGCAATACCGATGCTTTTATAGCAAAATTTGGCAGCACTGGTAATTTTAAATGGTGTACTTATTACGGCGGAATGGGTGTTGAGGATATACACGCATTAACTACTGATGTATTTGGAAACATATTTGGGAGTGGGGGCACCAATAGTTTTAATTTAAACACCTCGGCCGGATGCACACAACCTGCAAAAGATAATGGGTTTGATTGTTACCTTATAAAATTAGATTCGGTGGGGATACGTATTTTTTCAACATATTTAGGTGGCAACAGTGGCGACGATTGTTATGGTTTAACTTGCGATAATAGTGGAAATTTATATGTTGGCGGGCAAACAACAAGCACAAATTTTACAATTACAGTTGGTGCTTATCAACCAACGTTGGCAGGTTTGCAGGATCTATTTTTAACAAAACTATCGCCTAATGGTAATTTACTATTTAGCACATTTTTTGGGGGGAGCGATAACGATGCCACTGCACGTTTAAAGTTTAACAATAACCAACTGTATGCTTTTGTTACAACGGCCTCAAACAACATACCCATATTAGGTTCGCCAACCTACAGCACGCTAGTAGGCTTTCAAAATACCGCGGTTGTTAGGTTTAATACAAATGGCATTCCTAATTATTCAACGTATTTCGGAAGCAGCAATTTTGGCGTAGATGAAGCATTTGACATCGAGATTAAAAACAATAATTTATTTTTAGCCGGTAAAACGGGGTCATCCTATTACCCAACTTCCATCGGCGCTTTTCAACCCCTTTATGGAACAAATGACGACGGTGTATTAACACGTTTATCGTTAAATCCTACATTACTAACCGCCTTAAATGAACAAACCAATTTAAACGAACCTACTTTTTATCCAAACCCGGCAAACAATGTTTTATTTATTAAAACCACAAGTAATGTATTGCAAAATGTTCAAGTGTTTAACGCAATAGGACAACAAAAACAGACAAAATTTATTTTAGAAAACCAATTAGATGTTTCACATTTAGAATGCGGCATTTATTTTTTAAAAATAAATAATTTTTTATATAAATTTATTAAACAATAACCCAACTTAATTTTAGATAAAAAACAACAAAATAGTTTGTAATTTTAAACCTAATTATGTTACACAGTTTTGTTGAAGAATTACTTTGGCGTGGTGCTATGCACGATATAATGCCCGGTACTAAAGAACTTTTAAGTAAAGAAGTTGTTACTGGATATATTGGTTTCGATCCCACGGCCGATTCGCTACACGTTGGTAGTTTATTGCAAATAATTACATTAATGCGTTTTCAAAAAGCGGGGCATAAACCTATTGCTTTAATAGGCGGTGCCACTGGCATGGTGGGCGACCCGAGCGGAAAATCTGCGGAACGCAATTTGTTAGATGAAGAAGCCCTAAACAAAAATGTAGAGGGCATAAAAAAACAATTACAACAGTTTTTAGATTTTAATACTTGTGCAAATAGTGCAGAGCTCGTTAATAATTACGATTGGATGAAAGAGTACTCTTTCATTAATTTTATCCGAGATATTGGCAAGTTTTTAACAGTAAATTATATGTTGGCCAAAGATTCGGTAAAAAACCGCTTAGAAACAGGCATGAGTTTTACAGAATTTAGTTACCAATTATTGCAAGGCTACGATTTTTATTACCTCAATCAACATAATAATTGCAAATTACAAATGGGCGGTAGCGACCAATGGGGTAATATTACAAGTGGTACCGAATTAATTAGAAGAAAGAGTGGAGGAGTAGCATTTGCCCTTACCACACAGCTTATTAAAAAAGCAGATGGTACAAAGTTTGGCAAAAGCGAGGGCGGAAACATTTGGCTAGATAAAACAAAAACAAGTCCATATAAATTTTACCAATTTTGGATTAATACCCCTGACGAAGACGCTGAAATCTTTATAAAATTATTTACTTTTTTGTCAAAAAAAGAAATAGAAGAATTAGTTGCCGAACATAACGTAGATAAAGGAAAACGTATTATACAAAAAACACTTGCAAAGCTGTTAACAGTTATGGTGCATAGCGAAGATGTTTATAATTTAGCGGTTGAAACCAGCCAAATATTATTTAACGGAACTATTGATGATTTAGCAAAATTAGACGAAGCCACATTTTTAGATGTTTTTGATGGTGTGCCGCAATTTTCTATTTTAAAAAATGAATTAACACAAGGCATTAATATTATGGACGCATTGGCCGAAAAAACTCAAATTGCACCTAGCAAAAGCGAAGCCCGCAAACTAATTTCCGGAGGAGGTATTAGTATTAACAAACAAAAAGTACCAAGCCATGAAACGTTAGTAAACGAAAGTTATTTAATAAATCAAAAATATATTTTAGTACAAAAGGGTAAAAAAAATTATTTTTTAATTACTGTAAATTAAAATGGCACTAAAGCAATCGCAAAACTTAAGGCTTTCGCAAAAATTATTGCCGCAACAAATTCTATTAATGAAATTGTTGCAATTGCCAACCCTTGCTTTAGAAGAACGTATTAAAGAAGAATTAGAAGTAAACCCGGCTTTAGACGAAGATACTGATAATGCAAGCGAAGAAGAACTTTACGAAAATACCGACACTGAAACTACAGAAGAAGAATTTGATGATAATGGCGATATAGTTAAGGATGAAACTGTTTCAGAAACTAACGATGTAGAGATGGAAGACTACATGGATGCTGAAGAGTTAGACTCTTACAAATACGAAGTTAGTAATAAAGGTGCCGATGACGAGCATAAAGAATTTGTGGTAGTTGAGGGACCTGGCTTTCAAGAATTACTAGAACAACAATTAGGATTACGAGACATTAGTGAAATAGAGTATACTATTGGTACTTACCTTATAGGCTGTATGGATGAAGATGGATACATTCGTCGTGATTTAGATTTAATAGTTGATGATTTAGCTTTTAACTATAACCTAACAGTTACTTTACCCGAAATTGAAAACGTTTTAAAAATTATCCATACGTTCGATCCCGCAGGCGTTGGGGCGCGTAATTTGCAAGAATGTTTACTAATTCAATTATACAGAAAAACCGAAAAAACCCGAGAAGTAACCCAAGCCATAGAAGTTGTAAAAAACTACATGGAAGAGTTTAGTAAAAAACATTACGAAAAAATTTTAAACAGATTAGCTATTGATAATGATGAATTAAAAGATATTATTGAGGAAATAAAACATCTTAATCCTCGCCCGGGGAACAACGATAGTAAAGAAAATATTTCGAGCGAGATTATACCAGACTTTATTATTTCAGTTACAGATGGTAAGCCTGAACTAAGTATTAATGGTCGTAATCTTCCCGATTTAAAAATCAGTAAAGACTATATTGAAATGCTAAAAGAGTATTCTAAAAATAAAGAAAAGAATGCTAAAGAAGCTACAGGATTTATTAAAAGTAAAATTGAAACCGCAGAATGGTTTATTGATGCCCTTAAACAACGTTACGCTACCTTGGCTTTGTGTATGAATTGTATTTTAGAATTGCAAGACGATTATTTTATTACTGGCGATGAAAGCAAACTAAAGCCAATGATATTAAAAGACATAGCTACACGTGTACACTTAGATTTATCAACCGTTTCGAGGGTAGCAAATAGTAAATATGTGCAAACGCCTTACGGTACATTTTTATTAAAAACATTTTTTAGCGAAAGTATGAGTACCGACAGTGGTGAAGAAGTTAGCAGCCGCGAAATAAAAGATTTTTTAAAGAATTATGTCGACAACGAAGACAAACAAAATCCATTAACGGATGATGAGCTTTGCAAAAAGTTAACTGATAAGGGCTATAACATTGCCCGCCGCACAGTTGCTAAATACCGCGAACAATTAGATATTCCTGTGGGAAGGATGCGAAGAGAGGCTTAGAATAACTTAAAGACTTATTAAGACAAAAAAAATCCGCTTTATGAAAGCGGATTTTTTTATTTATAAACGATTTAATCTTATCTATTAATACTTACATGCCCGGTTTTGTATTGTTTTTTACCATCAAGGCCTTTGTAACTTACTTTGTAAACGTACACTTCCGTTTTGCAAGAAGC
>JAYVGH010000187.1:0-4801 GCA_043772435.1 Bacteroidota bacterium | reverse complement strand
TTGCACAGTATTCCAGTTAACACCATCGCTGCTGCCTTCAATAGTAAAATAGGCATTATTAATTTCGCTGGCTGTTGCCCAATCAAAACTAACGGTACTTTCTTTACCGCAATTTCCTTTAAAATAAACCAGTTCAATAGGCAATGGATAAGAATTATCCACTAATGTCCAAACACGATTAAATTCAGTTGCCGGTATTGTGCCTGTGTTAACTGTATTTAAAACTGTGTTGGCAGTACCTATTGCTCCATACCACCCACCCCAATAATTTGTAGCCGTATAATAACGCTGCGCAAATAAATTTGACTCCGTAATAACATTACCCGCTGCGCTATGTTCTGCATCTATATATGTAAACGTAATGCCAGCTACAGGCCTTGTGGAGTAGCCTAAGGCATCAATAAGCCAAAAGCGGTCAATCACATGGTTCGAATTATTAGTCGCAATAGAGCCATACATATTGGTAACGCCTGATGGTGTGTAGGTTGAATTATCCCAAGTAGATCCACCGTAAGTTGAAAACACAATGTTTCCGCTGCCGACACCAGCATTACTGATGTTTACTGATAATGGAATTTTATTGGCTGTATTTTTTGCAAAAGGCACAACATAATTGCCGCTATTTGTACCAATATTCCATTTCACACGATTATTTTCTGTTTCACTAATAATGCTACCTCCGGTTCCTATAGTAGTAACAGCATTTGTATTACTGTTATTAACCACCAGATAAACACTATTATTAAGCACCGTAAATACGTTTTGATTTAATATCAAACGATTTTGCCCACTCATCTCAATAAGCAAGAACCCTGTAAAAAAAGTAGTATAAAATAGGTATTTGGACATATTGTTACTTTTTTAAGTAAACTCTAAGTAATAACAGATTAAAGAAATAAAACATACCTCAATACAGTATTATTTCTCCCGTTTTTAGGTAGAGGAAAACGTTTTATTAAGTTCTTGTATCAATATTAAAAGTACTTTTTGTATTTCAAAATTTCATTAATTAAGGCTTCCACATAAACTCAGTTATCTTTTTAACCTTCTTTTTGCTATAATACCAAATATAATTACTCAGGTTAGTTTTTTGGTAACTGCTCACCACAAAGACATGATGAACCTGCCCGCCTGCCGGCAGGTTCACGAAGATTGCACAACCGATGCTATGGAACAGGCTGCCTCAAACAGCCACCGGGTGTTTGCCCTACATGAAATTTTATTTATGTGTTTTTTTGTCATCATCTCTGTGTTTCTCTATGTAAACTATGTGCCTGTGTGGTTTTTTGTATTACTTTTTTGTTTTTGGTTGTTGTTATCGTTCTTCTGTTAATTTGAGGTATTGTTGTATTTTTTTAATTTCTGCTTTTAATTCGGTGTTTGTGGATTGGTAAAGGTAGCCACCTGATTGTTGGCGTATTGCATTGCATTATAACCAATGGCAGTTGCATTGCTGCCAGCAACGTTGGAATAAAGCGCGTCAACATAATTTTTTTTTGTTTATTATGAATAGTTTGTAATTTTGTGTAATATTTAACATTAATAAAGTTATGCCAATAACTGTAAAACATCTTAAAGAACCGGATTTCAAAGACCTGATGGTTATTTTTCCACTTAAGCAATATGAAATTCTTATGGAATATCTCGAAGATATAAAAGTCCGTCTGTGTGTTAAGGAGCGGATAAATGAACTGAATATTTCGCATGAAGAGGTAGAAAAAAAATTAGAAAGAAATTTGGTGCCAAATGAAGTATTCTATTTTTTATAAGCGATCGGCTTCTGAAGAATTGCTTCGACTTCCGACAAATATTGCCCATAAAATAAAGGCAATTATAGACAGCCTTTCTGAAAGTCCACGTCCACACGGTTGCAAAAAGTTGAAAGGTTCGATATACGAATACCGTGTTCGTATTGGAAACTATCGTGTGATATAAGCAGATTATTTTCTTTGTTTAACACTAATTTGTCCGGTTATTCCAATGTCGCAATAATAGTCTCAAGCTCGCTAATTTCATTTTTTCTGATTAAACTTTCTTTTTTAAATCCTTTCCGTTTCTGCCAATGTAAAAGTTGCAAAGCATTCTTGTATTGTGTCAAACTAGCTTGTGTCTTATTTAGTTTTGATATTGTTTTTGCTTGCGCCACGAGTAAATTTGTCAGCAGATTAGCTTTGTCAAGGTCAAGTTGGTCTTTTGCTAATATGTCTGCGAGTATTTTTGAGGGCAAATGATTTCCATTAAAGTTAAAAGCAGTTGCAATACATTCTTCAATAATTTGCACTGTAACTTTTAATTTTGTTTCTGCGGAAAGTCCTAATGCTTGTCCGTGCGCATTAATTGATTTGTGTATGAGTAGCAAAATTAAACCACTGTTTTTCATTGTCGACACGTTATTGTTTTCTATAATTTGTTTATAACTAGTAGATTTGCGCCTATTCCTTAACCAATTTATAATTTTTTATCCCATTTTTATCTTTTATACAAATAGTATGTATACCTTTTTGCAAACCAGAAACATCAATACTTTCAATATGTTTAGCTTGTTTATTAAACACTAATTTTCCTTCTAAATTGTAAATACTTACTTCATTTACGGGTAATTCGTTTTTTATGTTTAATTCATTTTGTGCAGGGTTTGGGTAAATTACAATTTCAGATTTCAGATTTGAGATGTTAGATTTTAAACCAGTTGGCGTGTAATAACTACACACACAATCTGCCCAATGGTTTTGCATCGCTCTATCTTTAGCCGCATTGCTATTGGTATTGTATGGGTTGGGTATGCCTAATATACTCCAGTTATACACACTGTTATTAAAACATTGCGGACGTTGCACTCCTGTATAATACAAACTTTCTTCGGTTAAACTGTTTGTCCCCGCCGGTGTTAAAACTCCTTTAATCATATTGCCATATTCTATGTTACCGTTACCAACAATGCTATATAAGCCTAATCCGCTTCCGGCATTAGTTACTTCTAATCCTAAAAATTGTGTGGTGTCGGTGGCTGGACCAGTATTCATAAACACACCGTAAAGTTCCGATCGGTTTCTAAATAAGATATTATAAGGTCCGTTTTTTGCATGCGAATTATCAATCACAGTATTTTGATTAATGTTGCCTTCGCACAAATTAGCAAAAGGATAGTTGCCATGAAAAACAATATCGCCGGCACTATTGTTAGGAAAAGGGAATTGAGACCAGTTTGGGTTAAACGAATAATTATAACCACACACATTTCCATTGGCTCCTGCCTGAAACAACATACTATGGCGTAAGTTATTAAAAACATTATTTTCTATTTTACATTCGTTACTGCTGTATTGTAAAGCAATGCCATATGCTTGTCCGCTGCCACCATAAGCAAAGGCATGATGAAAGTATGAGTTAGTAATATCAATATTAGAACAGCGATTTAATTCAACATGTGCGTAATTAGTACTGTCGCCCTCAATGCCTGTAATCCAGCATTGTACAGCTTTATCAAAACTAAATAACGATGTTTGTTGAGTGGTGGCATCTAAGCGCTGTACTTTCATACATTCAAAACCAATGGCTTTTCGAGGCACTATTTTTTTAATTTTTGGTTGCAAACTTAGTTTATAATAAAACCGAAATGGCGAATGAAAGGTGATTTTATTACCAACAATTGTTTTTATTTGCATTATTTGCCCAAGGCTATTATAGGCCCAAGTGCTTGCCATGTATGACGCATCATTATTACATTGCATATACACCCATTGCCCTACGCTAAAGGCACTTGCATTTAAAACATTAACCCAATTACTGTCTCTTACGGCCGCGCTTGCAAAGCTTGTTGTATCTGCATTTACTTGACTTCCATAAACGTTTATACAATTATTTAAAACACCATTTAAATTAAAACGCAGGTGTGTGCTATCGTAGCCTGCGCCTTTAAAGGTAATGCTATCGCGGGCCACACTTACTTGTCCTGTAAAACTATACACGCCTTTAGGAAAATATACTACACCGCCTGTAGTTCCTAAAGCAACAATGGCACTGCTTAATGCGGCATTGTTAGCCGCAGAGTTTGTATTATTGCCACCATAACTCATAATATTTACGGTTTGCGAGTAGGTAGGTTTAATGCCTTTAAAACCAGCATCGTTCCAATTAAAAGTTTTAATGGTGTAGGCTTGGGAAAAGGAATTGAATTTAAAAATTAATATAAAAGATAAGAAAAATATTTTTTTCATTATTTATTTTTTAAAGTGAATATGGATTTATAACTTATAATTTTTTTATTTTTTCAAAATCTTTTGCGTTATGAGTAATTAAAGTTAATTTATTTTCAATAGCTGTAGCAGCAATTATAGCATCGGGTAATTTTATTTTATTGGTTTTGCGAATGGCAATTTTTTCACTAACAATAGCCTCATCTAAATTATAAACAAGAGCAACATTGTGTATTAGCAACCCTTTGCCATTGGGGCTTGTAAAGGCATTACCTGTATTAAGGTCTAAAATAGTTGATGGGTTAGGTGTTGCGCCTGTGGCGTTAATACCTATGTTTTGGGCGGAAGCCTCACCCCCCGCCCCTCTCCAAAGGAGAGGGGAGAAGAACATGACAGTAATTAATAAGGTGATGCGTAATTTTATTTTAGTTTTCATGGTATTTGTTTTATTTATTTTATACTTAATTACTGCTGGAAATACGGCACTATGTGTTATAAAATTACAGTAGTTAAAATCAATTCTTCACTATATAATCTGTCTACTCACTGAATGGTTTTCGGCATACTCCTTTTTTTTCTTTTATAAATCTTTCGCTTGCAATGAG
>JAYVGH010000186.1:0-10205 GCA_043772435.1 Bacteroidota bacterium | reverse complement strand
GCGGATTATTAGGTTATGCTACTTTTCCAACAGGTACTGGTATTAGTGGTATTACAGGCAATGGTACAGCTACCACCGATGGTGTTGTAATGTTAAATTCTGCATTTGGTAGTATCGGCTCAGCAACAGGGGCACCCTATAATAAAGGTAGAACTACAACCCACGAAGTTGGCCACTGGTTAGGTTTACGCCACATTTGGGGTGATGGCACTTGTGCTACTGATTATTGTAATGATACCCCTCCAGCACAACAATCTAACTTCAGTTGTCCTACGCACCCATTTAAGGTAGGTATTTGTTCTGGTAACACTACTGGCGAAATGTTTCAAAACTTTATGGATTATACAGATGATGCATGTATGTACATGTTTACTATAGATCAGCGTACTCGTTTGCAAACAGCTATGAATACCGGCACATTCCGCAGTCAATTGTCAACAAGTGCAAATACATTGTGTACAGTTTCTGCATCAGCACCAACGGCAAGTTTTACAATGCTTTCAACAGCTTGCACTACAGCGGCAGTTAACCTTTATAATTACACTACAAGTAATCCGGTAGCAACTTTTTCTTGGAGTGCAAATCCTTCTGCCGGTGTAATTTTTAATCCAAGTAGCACTTCAATTTCTCCTAGCGTTACTTTTCCTTCTGTCGGAAATTACAGCATTACTTTAGTAGCTACAAACACAGTTGGTACTAACTCAATTACGAAAAATATTTCTATAACTAATTGTGCAACCGGAACAACTACTACTTGTAATGATACCATTACAAACGTAACTTCTACAGGTACATTACTGCCAAATGCAGCTGGTTCAGATACAACAACACCTGGTTGTAGCCCAAAAGCCGGGTATATTATGGGTTCTAATTGTTACGATGATGCTGAAAAAGCCGAATTTTTTAGTACAAGTTTATACAGTGGTATTACATCTCCACAAATTAAAAGTGTTATTGTGATTTTTTATAAAGATGGTACTAAAGGAACTGGTGGAAATAGTGCAACCCCAGTTAACTTAAAAATTTACAATGGTACTATGGCTAGCGGGCCTACAGGTACGGCAACTCCTTTAGGTACTGTAAGCGCTAATATTGGCAACATTTTGGCAGTAACAGCAACAAATAGTGCTAATTACGTTGGTAATTCAAGTATTGTTTATACTAATCCAATTTTACGACCATATAAATATACATTTGCAACGCCAATAAATGCCCCTATTACAAATGGATTCTTTGCTTCAGTTACAATGCCTACTGCAGTAGGTGATACTGCAGTAATTATGGATGATGGTAGCTTAGCTACGGGAACTAATTGGGAGTTGTGGTCTGATAATTCATGGCATAGTATTTCTGTAGCTTGGGGCGGATATGATGCAAGCATGGCTATCTTACCTATTATTCAATGTGCTACAGTAACAGCTATTGGAAATAACTCTATTTTAAATGCAAATATCAGTTTACATCCAAACCCTTCAAATGGTTTAATAAATGTTATAGCTACTTTACCAAGTACTCAAAATTTAGATATTACTATTAGTAATGCCTTGGGACAGGTAATTTCTTTAACAAAACATAGCGATGTTAGTAATAATATGTTTACCATAGATTTAAATAACTACAGCAGTGGTGTTTATTTTGTTACATTTAATAATGGACAAGAAAAAATTGTTAAACGCGTTATTTTAAATAAATAAGCTAATTAATTAATCAATTAAAAGGGCTTCCAAATTTTGGAAGCCCTTTTTTTATTAAACAAACATTGTTCACTACTATAAACATTAAAATTGTTAAAAATTATAAAATTCGCTTACCCAAAACAACTTCTATTCGTTTACTTTTGTTAGGAACCTATGGCAAGCAAACGTAAAAACGAAATGAGTTTAAAAGAAGTAATTGCATTAATTACTTTATTGGATGATCCGGATGAGGGCATTTACAGCGAAGTTAAAAATCGCTTTGTAGTGCTTGGACCGCCGGCTATACCACATTTAGAAACTGCCTGGGAAAATAGCTTTGACGCTATTATGCAAAAACGCATTGAAATTATTATTCATACCATAAATTTTGAAGCCTTACAAAAAGCCCTTAAAAATTGGGCAAAAGAAGAGCACGACGATTTATTAAAAGGAATAATAATTTTAGCCAGATATCAGTATCCAGATTTTGATGAAAATGTGATTAGAAAGCAACTAGCACAAATAAAACAAGATGTTTGGTTAGAATTACACGACGATTTAACCGCTTTGGAAAAAGTTAAAATATTAAATCATATTTTATTTGAAGTGCATAATTTTAGTGGAAACATTACGAATTATCATGCCCCGCAAAATTCATTTATTAATAATGTGTTAGAGAGTAAAAAAGGCAACCCTTTAATGTTAAGTGTAGTGTATTCCTTAATTTGTAAGGAATTAAATATACCTGTTTATGGCATTAATTTACCGCAACACTTTGTATTAGCCTATGTAAACGATTACGCCAATTTAATTGACGTAAATAATAAAACACTAAGCAACAATATTTTATTTTACATTAATCCGTTTAGCAAGGGTTTAATTTTTAATCAAAAAGATATAGATAGTTTTTTAAAGCAATTAAATTTAGAACCGGAAGCCAAATACTATTTACCTTGTAGTAATATTGATATTATTAAACGTTGTTTAAATAATTTAATACACTCGTACGAAAAGTTGGGTTATTTAGAAAAAGTAAATGAGTTAAAAGAATTAGAGAAACAAATTACCTGGTAATTTATCTTCCTCTTCTTTTTTTGTTTTCTATAAATTTTGGTTTTTTGTCACCACCACCAATTCGTTCAGTTTCTACAAATTCGTAAGTCAATTGTTTTTTTACTAAGTCTGCATCCTTAACAGTAATTTTTACCGTATCGCCGAGCGCATATATTTTGCCGCTATTTTTACCAACGTAACGGTAATTCTCGTCATCAAAAAAGTAATTATCACCTTTCATTTCTCTACTACGTATCATGCCCTCGCATTTGTTTTCAATAATCTCTACATAAATACCCCATTCGGTAACTCCACTTATTACGCCATCAAAAGTTTGCCCCACCTTATCGCTCATAAATTCTACCTGCTTGTATTTTATACTTGCACGTTCAGCTTCAGCCGCCATACGCTCCATTTCGCTACTGTGTTTGCAAAGCAATTCCAACTCATCTTTTGTAGAATACGTTTTACCGTTTAATTTTGCATCTAATAAACGGTGTAACATAACATCAGGGTAACGACGAATAGGAGATGTAAAGTGCGAGTAATATTCAAATCCCAAACCATAATGACCAACATTTTTTGTACTATATATTGCTTTTGGCATGCTTCTAACAGCCAGCAACTCAATCATACTTTGTTCTTTTTTATTTTTTACATCTACTAATAATTTGTTTATGGCATCGGCTGTTTTTTGTTTGTTACCCAAATTCATTACATGTCCAAAACGCGCTGCAATCCCGCTTAACTCTTGCATTTTTTCGTCGGTTGGCGTGTCGTGAATACGGTAAACACACAATGCTTTTGGATCGTCTTTATTTTTATTATTTTTTTGTGGCGAATCGTTTTGTTTAGCATTTGTAGTACTTAAATATTCCGAAACTTTTCTATTTGCCAACAGCATAAAATCTTCAATTAATTTATGCGCATCTTTTTGTGTTTTAAAAAATACACCCAACGGCGTGCCATCATCATCTAACTTAAATTTCACTTCAGCTTTATCAAAGGTAATCGAACCTTTCTTCATTCTATCGGCACGTAATTTTTTGGCAAGTTTATCCAATACTAAAATTTGGTCTTTATAATCGCCTTCGCCTGTTTCTATAATGGTTTGAACCTCTTCGTAAGCAAAACGTCGATTACTGTTTATAATAGTTTTACCAAACCATTGGTTATGAATAACAGCATCATCATCTAATTGAAACACTGCCGCAAAGCAATATTTATCTTCGTTTGGGCGCAAAGAGCAAACAAAGTTACTTAACACTTCGGGTAACATTGGTATACATCTATCTACCAAATACACACTAGTAGCACGTTGTACAGCCTCTTTGTCTAAATTAGTATTAATTTTTAAATAATGTGTAACATCGGCAATGTGAACTCCCACTTCCCATAAACCGTTATCTAATTTTTCGATAGAAAGTGCATCGTCAAAATCTTTAGCATCAACGGGGTCTATGGTACAAGTAATTATATCTCTAAAATCTCTGCGTTTTTTAATTTCGGCTTCTGTTATTTCTGTAGGAATTTTTTTCGCTTCATATTCTATGGCATCCGGAAATTTTTCGGGTAAACCATACTCGCTCATAATGGCGTGCATTTCGGTTTTATGTTCGCCCGGTTTGCCAAATACTTGTTTTACTTCGGCAGTTGGGTTTTGCTCACCTAATTTCCAATCGCGGTAAGAAATTAAAACTTTTTCGCCATCTTTTGCACCGTTTATATGGCTACTTCTAATAAAAAAATCGACATGAATTTTATTGCTATCGGGTACTACAAATGCAAATTTTGGATTAATTTTTATTGTACCAACAAAATCGGTTTTGTTTCGTTTAATAACATCAACTACTTCGCCCTCTATACGTGTGCCGCTTCCTCTTTTTGGTAAAACATAAACTTTTACTAAATCGCCTTGAAAAGCATCTTTTGTTTTTTTTGCAGGAATAAAAATATCTTTTTCAGAATCGCTGTACACTACAAATGCTGTGGCCTGGCTTGTAAAATCAATAGTTCCGGTAAGATATTGCTTGGTTTCTTTTATTTGAAATTTACCCAATTCTTTTTCTAAAACAAAACCTTGTTTTTTTAGTTCGGTTAAAATTTCAATTAATTCTACGCGTTGGCTGTCAACATTCATTTCCATTGCAGCGCCAAGTTGCTTGTAATTAAAAGATTTATCGGCGTTGTGTTTTAAAAAATCTAACACTTCTTCAAATAAGTGTCGTTGAGGTTTTTTGTTTTTGGACATACTAAAAATTAAAAATTATAAATTTTAAATTAAAAATTGCAAAATCAATATTAATTTAAAAAGAATAGCATAAATTTAATAATATAGCGTTAAAAAAAAACACTAAACAAAAATGTGTTATTAACAAAAAATGAGTTTAGATATGAAACCTATAAATAGCTTCTAAATCTTCTTTATCATTGTGAATGGAACATAAATCGCTAATTAAACCACTATTTAAACCATACACCCAACCGTGTAAGTGAAGTGGGCGTTGTTTCCAAGCCTCTTGAACAATAGTTGTTTTTGCAAGGTTACGCACCTGTTCAATTACGTTTAGTTCAGTTAATTTATCAGTTCGTTTATCTAAATCGGCTATGGCTTCTAATTCTTTGGTATTCTTATTGTAAACATCTTTTATATTACGCAACCAATTATCAACAAATCCATGTCGTTCATTAGTCATAGATGCTTTTACACCGCCGCAACCATAATGCCCACAAACAATTACATGTTTTACTTCTAAAAATTTTACAGCGTATTCTAACACACTTAATAAATTCATATCGGTATGTACAACCAAATTTGCAATGTTGCGATGCACAAAAATTTCACCACTATGTGTGCCGGTAACTTCGTTAGCAGGTACCCGGCTGTCGCTACAGCCTATCCATAAATAATCGGGCTTTTGCCCTAAAGATAATTTTTTAAAATATTCCGGGTCTTCAAATTTTTTTGACATTGAGAAATGTCTATTCCCATCTAGTAATTTTTTATAACTGCTTTCCATAATTTTATTCATGAGGTTTAATTAATTCAATTTTTATATTTTTTTTAAAACTGGTTTCTACAAAATCATTTATTACATCTTTAGCGTCTGAATTTATTTTTTTATTAATTGTGTAATCAATTGTTATCATACTATTTTCTTGCACAGTTCTAAAATAATTAATTAAAAAACCTTTATTAAAGAAAGTAAGCTGTTGTGGTAATTTTATAATGTAATACATTTTACCATCAATTATTTGGTTAGTAGAATCGAAAGAAGATTTAATATTATCTTTAATAATATATATAATAGCTATTACTAAACCGGCACAAACACCTTTTAGTAAATCGGTTACAAGCATTACTACTATTGTAACAACAAATGGTATAAATTGCTCAAATCCTTTTTTATATTGCTCTTTAAAAATTGCCAATTTAGTAAGTTTTAATCCTGTCATAATTAAAACAGCGGCTAAACATGCGTTAGGAATTAAAGCTAATATATTAGGCAATAATAAAACGCTAACTAAAAGCAAAATGGCATGTATTATGGAGGATAATTTTGATTTAGCACCTGAGTTAATGTTTGCTGAACTACGAACAATAACCGATGTAACGGGCAAACCGCCAATAAGACCGCATGCAATATTTCCTACCCCTTGTGCTAATAATTCTTTATTTGTGTTAGATTCGTTTTTATCTGGGTCTAATTTATCAATGGCTTCAATTCCTAATAAGGTTTCTAAACTTGCAACAATGGCTAAGGTGATCACAATAATTAGTACTGATCCAATATTTTTTTCAAACAATTTAGTAAAATCAGGAAATGTTAAATTAGCTTTTAAGTCTGCCATGTTTCTAATAGATGGAAGGTTAACTAAATGTTGTGAATCAATAGCTAAAAATGAATAGCCTTTAAATACAATAGTTAATACAATTCCGGCTATTACAGCTAATAGAGGTCCCGGAATATTGGACAAAATTTTATTTTTTTTATAAAATTTTCGTTCGGCTATTATTAAAACTACAAATGAAACTACACCAATTATTATAGCACCAGGTGTAAGAAAGTTAACCATGTGAACTAATTCAGTAAACGAATTTTCACCGTCTAATTGAATAAATTCTTCGTCTCCACCAGGATCCTTATCATAACCAAATAAATGCGGAATTTGTTTGATAATTAAAATAATGCCAATTCCGGCTAACATGCCTTTTATTACTGCATTGGGTATGTAATTTCCAATAGAACCGGCTTTTAAAATACCCAATAAAATTTGTAAAACACCTGCTAAAACAACCGCGGCTAAAAATGCAGGATAACTTCCTAGTTGTGCTATAGATGCTATAACAATTGCAGTGAGCCCTGCGGCAGGCCCCGAAACACTATATTTAGAGCCACTAAAAACAGTTACTAAAATTCCACCAATAACTCCGGCTATTATTCCTGAAAATAAAGGCACACCGCAAGCTAAGGCTATACCTAAACATAAAGGCAGGGCAACTAAAAACACTACTATTCCTGACTTTAAATCGGCTAAATTATTTTTTTGAGACATAAAATAACATTAATGAATAATTTTTTAAATCATGCACTAATTAAAAGTGCTTATATAATTTTAAGCTTTTGGAGGTGGTATTTTTATAGCAATTACGGGCGAATTGCTATGGCTTTGCATTTTGCAAAATAGGTTAACTTTTAAATCTACTATTTGGGTAAACGAAAAATTAAATTCCGAAAAAAAATAATCATCTTCTAATTCTATTTTTTTTGTTTCGGCATCTTCTTCATTATCATCTATATCTTCAACAGATAATTCGATACTATTTACTTTAGCATTTTTTATAAATTGGTTTATAGTAATTTGAAAACTAGAAAGAAAAAAACCACTAAAAATAAATATTGCAAAAATATGTTTTAACTTAAAACTCATATCGAGTACTAATGTATTTATTTAAATTACATTAATGTACATATGTATATATTAAGTATTAACAAAAATTTAATGTTTAATGAATTTACTCGTTTTTAAAATTTTGTCGTTCTCATCAGTAATTTTAATTAAATATACTGAAGGGTTTAAATTTTCGACATTAATTAATACGCTGTTTGAGTTACTTTCGTTTTTTTGTGTTAAAACTAATTTACCTTGCAAATCATAAATTGTAAATGTTAGGGTTTTACTATTAACAGTGTTGTAATTTATTACTAATTCATTTTTTACAAGTGTTTCAATTGTAAATTGCGAAGCGTTTGATTGATTCTTAATTCCGGTAACTAGTGTGGTAACACAAATAGCAAGCGTACTAATGTTAGGTATTTTGTTAAATTCGGTAATAGTAAGTACTATGGCTTGAGTTGTATTAAACGTTTGTGTTAATACTATACTTGTGTTGCTACCTGTAATATTGGCAGTACCTATAATTTGATTATTTTGCGAAATACACGCATACGTATTATTAGCAAACCCTGATGTTAAGCTATATGTAGTAGCTGTAGAATCTATACAACCAGCATGGTTAGCACTAATTACAGTAGGGTTAACACTTCTAAACATACAACTTGGGTCGCCAAACATTACCCAAGTTTCCATAACTTCTTGCCCGGTAATTGAGGGGTAGTTATCTAACATACTCATTTGTGAATTATAAAATATTCCGCCTAACGTGTATTTTTTATTTGTAGGATATTGATTTGAAATAATATCTCCAATTTCATCTTCAGTTTGCATTGGCTCGGCCCAGGCCATTAATATACTTGAACCACACGATGCAATAGCGCCTTTGGGCCCTAATGTTCCTGTACCTGCTGCTCTAATAAACTCTTCCGAAAAACAAGTGCCACCATTAAATGTACCGTTATTGCACGCTACTTGTATAGAGAAGGGATACTTACCATAATTGGTAGCATTTGCTACATCAGTACTGCTGTAATTACTAGTAACACAAACGTTTTGCCCGCCATGACCACAATAAATAAACATTCCAGCTCCTAAATTTACATCAGTTGCAACCATTGCAGATGTTGGGTCGCCGGGGGCATCGTTACCGCCATGTGTGTTATCGTAAAATTCTTTAAACTGAGTATAATTTCCTGTAGCTAATAATTTATTACCAATATTACGAATATGCTGCCAATCCGCCTCGCCATCATCACCAACGCCAGCTCCTTGATCGGAACCTAAACCAATACCCGTACTGTACCAATTGCCCGCTACAGGATTTTTTTCGTATTCTAATGTTCTATTTACCATAGTATTAATTTCAGTAGCATTCCCCGAAGAAAAACGTCCTACCATAATTTCTGGATAATAATCGTTGCCTGCTAAAAAACCGTAGGTGCAGTCGCTCCACTTGGTTTCGCTACCAGCCATGCCGGCATTGTAAGCATTTATTTGCTCGTGATCGCCAACTAATAATACATATAACAAATTAGGGTGCGAAGTATAATAACTTTGGATAAAATTTTTAACCGACACATAATTTGTACCGGTAATTACCGTTGAAAACATTTCAATATTTATTCCTTTTTGGTTTTTCCAATCAACTAAAGGTTGTATACTATTTGCAAATGCCGGATGATAAATTACCAACATACTTCCAAATTCGTTAATTGGAGTATAGGCGACTTTTTGATTAGAAACAACTGAAGATAAATTAATAAAACGCTGTGTTAAAATTTCCTTTTCTTCGTTACTGTTAAACGTTGCCGAATTAAAATTTTGTTTCGCGCCACTTTTACTAATGTAAGTTACCTTAAAAATAATTTTACTATACACTTTTAAGGTGTTTGTAACTGCATTTACTTGAATAGGATAAACACTTAAGGAAGCACCTTTTTGCTGGCGAAGATAATAAAACGAATTTACTTCAACGGGGGATTTAGGATAAAATTTATTTTGTTGGTAAATGTTTGCAAACGTGTAAGGAACATCATCAGGATTTATATTACGTGTTAAACTGCCTTTAGATGGGGCAATTGACATATTTTGAATTTCAGAAAATTCGCTCGAAACAATTTCTATTTTTGCATCAGCGTTATTTGGTAATGCTACCGAAACGCCCGACCTTAAAACTTGCGGAAAACCTTTTGTTAAAACCGGTACGCAGTTTTGTGCATTTAATTTTTGATAGATGTTGCCATCTATAATTACAGCTTGTTGGTTTAAACCCGAAAACAAATACTCAATAGTAATTGAGTTTGCTTCACATTTAATAATAGTAAAACCATCTTTACTTTGTAATTGTAATGCAATAATTAATAACGGAAATAAAATTAATTTTTTCATTTAAAATATTTTAATAAATATAATCAACTCATTTTAAAAAAACAAAAAAAGACTGTTTAAAATTTTAAACAGTCTTTTTAATTATTTTTATTATCTATTAATACTTACATGCCCGGTTTTGTATTGTTTTTTACCATCAAGGCCTTTGTAACTTACTTTGTAAACGTACACTTCCGTTTTGCAAGAAGC
>JAYVGH010000185.1:0-3415 GCA_043772435.1 Bacteroidota bacterium | reverse complement strand
CATCCTTCTGAAAAAGAAAAATCCCCGCTATTGCGGGGAAGTTTTGATCATCCCGTGGAGAATATCGGATTCGAACCGATCACCTCTTCACTGCCAGCGAAGCGCTCTAGCCAAATGAGCTAATCCCCCTTTTTAATTAAGAGTGTGCAAAAGTAATTATTATTTTAGTTTTAAAAAAACAAAAAAGCGTTTGTCAGAATGTATTTCTAAAACAAATTTCCCAACCCGCCTAACATTCCACTATTTCCACCCAGCGATTTCATTATTTCCTGTAAATCAAAACTGTTATCTTTAGGGTCGTTGGTTTTTTTAACAAAACTATCCATTACGTTTGGTAATAAACTACTTGCTACGTTAGTTGCGGTTGTTTGGTCGAGGTTAAATTTTTTCATTAAATCGCCCGAAACGTTTGTGTTTAATGTGTTTGAAACGTTAGTTGTATTTCCGCCTTTAAACATATCCATTATCGAATTTAAGTTGCCACCCGCTACTTGTGATTTTAAAGTATCAACTATAGAAGTTGTAGTGGAGTGAATTGCTTCATCATTTTTTTCGTTAGGAATAGCGTTGTTGTTAATAATAGCATCACCGCTGTGTTGTTTTACTAAGTTTAATAAATTATCGAACATGTTTTTTGTTTTAAATTGTTAGTTAAAAGTATAAAAAATTAAATCAATATTTCACTACTATAATTCAATTCATACATTTTTTTAAATTTGCTTTGCTTACTTAAAAGTTCTGCAATTGTACCTTCTTCAATTATTTCGCCTTTATCAAATACAAAAATTTTATCAACGTGTTTTATGGTAGATAAACGATGCGCAATAATTATTGAAGTTCGCCCCTCCGAAATTTTTTGAGATGCCTTTTGAATTAATAATTCTGTTTTGGTATCAATGGTTGCCGTAGCCTCATCTAAAATAAAAATACTTGGCTGATATACATACGCTCTAATAAATGCAATTAATTGACGTTGACCGGCTGATAGACTTTGTCCACGTTCGGTTACTTGGTAGTTAAACCCTTTTGGCAAACTCATTATGTATTCGTAAAGTCCAATTTGTTTTGTAGCTTCAGTTACTGCGTTTAATGTAATATCAGGATTGTTTAAGGTTATGTTATTTAAAATAGTATCGTTAAATAAATGTACATCTTGCAACACCACGCCTGTGTTTTTGCGTAAAGATGCTATTTCATAATTTTTTATTTCATTATTATCAATTAAAATTTCGCCCTTGTTGTATTCATAAAAACGACTTAATAAATTAATGATGGTTGATTTACCTGCGCCTGTAGCGCCAATCATGGCAACAGTTTTACCGGCTTCAATTTTAAACGATACGTTTTTCAACACAAAATTATCTTCTTTGTAGGCAAACCAAACATTTTTAAATTCGATAATGTTTTTTACTGTTGTAAATGGTATAGTTCCCGTTTCATTAATTTTTTCGTCAGTATCTAATACTTTAAAAACACGCTCGGCGCTTACAAAACCCATTTGTAAAGTGTTTAGTCGGTCAGCTAACATACGAATGGGCCTAAATACCATGTTTATCATCATTACAAAAAAAGTAATATCGCCCAAGCTAATGTGCAAGGCGTTAGCATTAATACCAGCAAACCATATAACAAGGGCAATGGAGATACTTGATAAAATTTCGACAATTGGAAAAAATACCGAATAATAAAAAATAGACTTAATGTTTGCTTGGCGATGCTGTTTATTTATTTCTTTAAATTTTTCAAGTTCTTGTTCTTCTCTGTTAAATAGCTGCACCAATCGCATACCCGTAATGTGTTCTTGTGTAAAGGTGTTTAAGTTTGCCACAGCATTGCGAACAAGCGTAAACGTTTTTTTAACACCTCGTTTAAATAAGGCTGTAGCCACAAACAATAATGGAATGGTACTAAGTGCGATTAAAGCCAACATCCAATTTTTAAAAAGCATTGCACTAATAAATATTACTATCATTACTAAATCGCCGGCTATAACTATAAAGCCTTGTGCAAAAACGTCGCTTAGGCTCTCAATATCGCTAACAGCGCGTGTAACGAGCATACCAACTGGAGTATTATCAAAGTAAGTGTTTTTTAAACTTACAATGTGTTTATACACTTGGTTGCGTAAATCTTTTACAATGTTTTGTCCTAATAAATTGGTAACGCGCAAATTACTTATTTGCAAAAGTGCTTCAAAAAGTAAACAGCCAAAAATTAACAAACACATAGTATTTAAACCTGTTAAACTTTTTTGTTTGGCAACAAAATTATTAAGCGTGTAGCTAATTAATAAAGGACGCACAATGGCTATTGACGCTAAAGCCAAGGTTAAAAAAATAGCAGTGTAAAATAATTTTTTATAGGTTTTTGTATAACTTAATATGCGACCTATTAAATTAAAATTTATCGCTTTGTTTTTGTTAGATTGAGTGCTCACTAAATATAGTTTTTGGATAATTTATTTCAACTAAAAAAAGTGGATGAGCCGGCACATTGTTGCCAGCCAATGCACGATTTTTCGCTTCAATTATTTTTTTAAATTCCACAATAGTAATTTTATGCTTACCTACTAAAAGCAAAGTGCCTACCACAGCCCTTACCATACCGCGCAAAAACCTATTGGCGGTAATTGTAAAACGCCATTTATTTTTTTCTATCTCTTCCCAAAGTGCTTTTGTAATTGTGCAATTATTAGTACTTGTTTGTGCATGTAGTTTACTAAAACTTGTAAAATCGCTGTAATTATATAATTCTTTTGCGGCAGTATTCATCAACTCAAAATCTAATCCTCCAAAAAAATAATAACTAAAATTTTGTGAAAAAGGATTTTTTTGTTGGTGCAAAAAATAATGATAGGTTCTATCGGTAGCGTCAAATCGAGCGTGTGCCTCACTAACTACTTTTTGTATAGTATTTATACTAATTGTTTCGGGTAAAATTGTATTAAATTTATGAAGATACTGTTCTTTTTTTTCGATTAAATTTTTTAAATCATAATCAAAATGTGCTACATAGTTTTTTGCGCTAACACCTGTATCTGTTCGTCCGCAGCCAACTAGTTCAATTTTTTGAGATAAAATAAGATGTAGTTTTTCGTGTAAAATATGTTGAACAGTATTAAGAGTATTTTTTTGGGCTTGCCAACCGTTATAGTCTTTACCGTTGTAGGAGAGCGTTAAAAAATAGCGAGACATTGGGTAAAGTTAATCTTTTTTTTTATTCAGTCAGTTCGAGTAAACCAGAGGCACAAAGGCTGTATCGAGAAGTGTTATCGTTAATTTAGGTCTCGATATGGTGCCACAAAATATTCTCTTATGCACCTACTCGACCTGACATATTTATGTCACTTTGAGTAAACCAGAAGCACAAAGGCTGTATCGAGAAGTGTTATCTCTAATTTAGGTCTCGATAAGGT
>JAYVGH010000184.1:0-3051 GCA_043772435.1 Bacteroidota bacterium | reverse complement strand
CACGAGCACAAAGATCATATTGCAGGTTTAGACGAAGTGAAAGTTTTTAATTTTTTATACCAAATGGTAATGCCAGTTTACGCTACTAAGCGGGTAGAGGAGGCACTTCACCGAGAATTTGCTTATATTTTTTCGGGTGAAAAATATCCGGGTATACCCGAAGTTGACATTATTAATTTTGAAAGTGATGCTTTTAAAATTGGTAATTTAACATTTGAACCCATTGATGTATTGCACTATAAAATGCCTGTAAAAGGTTTTAGAATAAACAATTTCGCATACATTACCGACGCTAATTTTATCTCAGAAACCGAAAAATTAAAATTAAAAAATTTAGATGTGTTAGTATTAAACGCTTTAAGAAACGAACCACACGTATCTCATTTTACCTTTACCGAAGCAGTTGATTTAGTAAAACAATTACAGCCAAAAAAAGCTTATTTCACACATATTTCACATCAATTAGGTCTGCACGATGAGATTACAAAATTACTGCCCAATAATATAGAATTGGCTGTGGATGGCTTACAGATAATTATTTAAAAAGATTTAACCACAAAGCACACAAAGAAAACATACAAAGTATACTAAATTTTTTCTTTGAGAATTTTTAGAAAATCTTAGCGCCTTTGTGGTTAAAAAAATTACTAATTTTATCTTATGCAAAACGTACTCCCTTTCCTAAAAAAATTACAGGCCAATAATACTAAAGATTGGTTTGATACCAATCGTCCAACATACGAAATTGCCAAACAAGAATTTGAAATATTTGTACAGCAAATAATTACAGGAATTTGCAAATTTGATAAAGCCGTTGAAGAACAGGAAGCAAAAAAATGCATATTTAGAATAAATAAAGATGTACGTTTTAGTAAAGATAAATCGCCTTACAAAAACAATATGGGCGCCAGCATAAATCCCGGAGGTAAAAAATCGTTAGTGCCCGGTTATTATTTACACATACAGCCTGGAGCAAGTTTTTTGGCGGGTGGCGTGTATATGCCTATGCCCGATGTGTTGGCAAAAATAAGACAAGAGATTGACTACAACCCAAACCCGCTTTTAAAAATTTTAAAATCAAAGAGTTTTAAAAAATATTTTAAAGATTTAGACCAAGAGGATAAATTAAAAAACCCACCAAAAGGTTATGATAAAGAACATAAACACGTTGAACTTTTAAAACACAAACACTTTATTGTAAGTCATCCTTTAAGCGACAAAGACCTTAACGAAGCTAAAATTAAAGAAACAATTATTTCCGGCTTTAAAGCCATGCACCCTTTTTTAGGATATTTAAGAACGGCATTTTAAAACTGTTTTTAATATGTTGAAAAAATCAATTTATTTCAACATGTTTTTTTGATATGTTGAATGAATTAACATGTTTTTTTAATATGTTGAAAAAATCGATTTATTTCAACATGTTTTTTTGATATGTTGAATGAATTAACATATCTTTGTAATATGTTGAAATAATTACAATTTTTAAACATATTAAAAATGAATAAACCACACCTGCCTTATAACGCCTTACCCTTATTGCCACCTAAAATTGTTTTTACAAGCAAGGTGTATAAAAAATCAATAGAGGCTAATAAAGCCTTGGCAGAATTAAAAGGAATTGGCGCAATACTACCCAATCAAACTATTATACTAAATAGCCTAATACTGCGCGAGGCTAAGGATAGTTCTGAGATTGAAAATATTGTTACCACTCAAGATGAATTATTTAAAGCAATATCTGCAAGTAACACAAGCGTTAATCCTAATGTAAAAGAAGTATTAAACTACAGAGAAGCCTTATGGTTGGGCTTTGAGGTAATAAATAAAAAACAATTATTAACGATCAGAGATATAATCAAAATTCAAGAATTATTAATTGGTAACACTGCCGGCATTAGAAAACAACCCGGCACTACTTTAAAAAATGCTAAAACGGGTGTAACTGTTTATACCCCCCCAACTGGTTACGATGTTATTACAAAAAAATTAAAAAATTTAGAACAGTATATAAACACTACTGATGATACGGATGTATTAATTAAAATGGCTATTATTCACTACCAGTTCGAATCTATTCATCTATTTTACGATGGAAATGGGCGAGCCGGACGAATTATTAATGTTTTGTATTTAATACTTAATGGGTTGTTACAACTACCAATTCTTTATTTAAGTTCATATATAATTACTCATAAAAAGCAATATTACGATGGGCTTGATAAAGTACGTAGTAAAAACGATTGGGAAAATTGGATTATTTATATGCTAGATTCTGTTGAACAAACTTCTAAAAGTACAATTGCTTTAATAAAAAGTATAAAAAAATTAATGGATACCGAAATAGAACGTATTAAACAAAAATGCCCAAAAATTTATTCAAAAGAATTGGTGGAAGTATTATTTAATCAGCCTTACAGTAGAATAGCAAGTTTAGAAAAAAGTCTTAAAATTTCCCGTTTTACGGCAAGTAAATATTTAAAAGAACTAGAAGATATTGGCTTATTAAAAGCTGAAAAAGTAGGCAGAGATATGATATACATAAATAAACCCTTGTTTGCACTTTTACAGCAACAAGATAAATTATTAAAATAAATAAATTCGTCATTGCGAACAGAGTGAAGCAATCTAAAGTAGTGTAATAAATTATATGAGATTGCTTCGGCTATCGCCTCGCAATGACGATAACTTATTCCTTTCTTATTTTGAGTAGCAATTAGCGTCTCTCTGAACTTAATTCAGAGTCTCAAACTATTTGGAAAAAAGAACTGAGATTCCGCATCGAACGCGGAATGACGAAGATTTAGCCCTTAATTTTTTTTTGAGTGACAATTAATGCCATTCTGAACTTGTTTCAAAGTTTCAGAACTAATTGAGAAAAAGAACTGAGATTCCGCATCGAGCGCGGAATGACGAGGATTTACTCCTTTATTATTTTTAATTACGTCACTCTGAACTTGTTTCAGAGTCTCAGTACCTATTGGAAAAAGAACTGAGATTCCGCATCGAGCGCGGAATGACGAAGATTTAGTCCTTAATTTTTTTTTGAGT
>JAYVGH010000183.1:0-9233 GCA_043772435.1 Bacteroidota bacterium | reverse complement strand
TAAATTTGAAAGCGAAGGTGTTTCTAACGAGGAAACATTAGCGCCTAACCAACAACACTTAAAAGTATATTTGGATAGATTGGGAGGCGGAAAATTTATAAGCCGTGTGGCAGATTTTATTGGCACAACAAATGATTTGGACACTCTGGCTAAACTCCTTAAACAAAAATGTGGTGTTGGTGGCACAGCCAAAGATGGAAACATTTTAATACAAGGCGACCATCGCGAAAAATTAATTACCTTGCTTACAAAAGAGGGGTACAAAGCCAAGAAGGCGGGTGGATAAATTATTTTAAACTCGTTTTATGGAATAGTTTTAGTTTCTGCATCTAAATATAAAAACCAACAATGAAATTATCTACTTTAGCTCTTGGAGCCTTGATTAGTTTTGGTGTTACTGCTTTTGCACAAAGTCCAAAAACACTTTCAACAGTAAAAAACACCAAAACCGTAAAAACAAAACAAACTAAATGCATTAAACCAAAGGCAAATAGAGTAAATACAATTGGTAACACTAAGCACATTTGTTATGCTTGTGGTAGAGGATAAAAACTAAATTTAAATATATTTATGAAGCTATCAGCCATAACCTTAGGAACCATATTAGGCTTTGGTTTTTTTACTACAGAGCAAGATAAACCAACTCGTTTTAAACAAAAAGATACAACAACAACAGAAATAAAATACTAAATGTGATAAATATATTATCAATCAAATACAAAAAAATAAAAATTCGGTAGATTCTACAAACACTAAACCCATATGCCATTCTGCAAGATATTGTTTTGCTTGAGGAATGGGTTAAAAAATAATCATATTATGAAATTATCAGCCATAGTAATAAGTGCCCTAATAACTTTTAGCGCCGTTGCACAAAATTCAAAACAAGATCAAAAAAATAAAGCTAAAACAGATACTGTTAAAACTAAAAAAGTTACTAAATCTAAAAAGGAAGCTGTAAAAGTAAAATCTAAAAGTAAAACAGAACAAATTTCCCGAGGTTATTGTCCACCATGTGGGATGGGTTAACACTAAACATTTAACCACATAAAACATATAGGTTAATAATCTAAAAAATTAATTTAGAGTACATAGTTATTGAAGCTGCGGTGTAACCTATAATTCGCTTTTTAACGTAACATTAAATTAATATGGAAAAAATATGTTTTTATATGGTTTTAATTAACTTTGATTATGAAACCGTGGGTTGGTATATCGTTAATGTCCGAAGCTGATTTTATTGAATCTGCCCTCCCCCTATTTCAAAATTCGGAAATTGATGTGATTGAATGGTCGTTTGATACATTAAAATTTAATCGAAAAGAACCGGAATGGCTTAGTGCTTTGTTAAATGATTATTCTAAAAACGGAAGGTTAATTGGGCACGGCGTGCGTTATTCTTTATTAGATGCGAGTTGGGGTGCTAACCAACAAAAATGGTTAAAACAACTTTCCAATACTGTAAAAAAATATAATTATCGCCACATTACAGAGCATTTTGGTTTTATGACTTCTAACGATTTTCATAAGGGAGCACCCTTACCTGTGCCGTTAAATAAATCAACTCTATCTATTGGGCAAGATAGATTAAAGCGATTACAAAATGCTGCAGGTTTAAATGTTGGAATAGAAAATTTAGCATTTGTATTTAGCGAAGACCAAGCAAAAGAGCAAGGCGAATTTTTAGAAAAATTAATTGAACCCATAAATGGCTTTTTGATTTTAGATTTACATAACATTTGGTGCCAAAGTATTAATTTTAATATAGATGCCCATGCATTAATAAAATCGTATCCCTTACATAAAGTAAAAGAAATTCATGTTTCGGGCGGAAGTTGGGCTACAGTTAGTACTAGTAAAAATAAAGTAAGACGTGATACACACGACGAAGCTGTACCTAAACACGTTTTTGAATTATTAAAACAAGCATTGCCTTTGTGTAAAAATGTAGAATGTGTAGTTTTTGAGCGATTAGGAAATACTATTATTACAGTGGAAGATAAACTACAATTTGTTAAAGATTTCAGAAAAATAAAAAAAATAGTTTCGTTAATAAAAGGAAATGAAAACTTACCTAACGAATTATTTGAAAAAGTAGTATTACAACACTCTTTACCAAACAAGCCTTTAGAAAGCGAAGCTTTAAAACTGCAACAACAAATTATAATAAATGTTTTATTAAAAAATACTGATCCTATTATAGCAATTCACTTACTAAAAAATAATAAATCTTTACAAAACACTAATTGGAATACCCAACTTTGGAGTGATAGCATGGTAGAAACCGCTATGAATTTAATTAAGAAGTGGAGTTGAATTAAATTTTAATCCCCATTATACAAATATCATCAGTTTGTTCTATAACATTTTTCCATACTTCTAAGCTATTTTCAATAAAATGTTTTTGTTTTGAAATTGGTAGTAAAAAAGCTTTAGATAATATTGCGCGAAATCGTTTGTATGTAATTTTTTTATTATTTGGTCCTCCAAACTGATCCGCGTAACCATCACTAAACAAATAAATGGTATCGCCTTTAAAAAGTTCTATAACGTTTAATTTATAATTTAACTTAGTTTCGGTTGATGAACCAATGGCTTGTTTTGTTGGCTTTAAAATAATTTCTTCAACACCTTTATTCCCATTTCTATAAATGTAAATTGGATTATTTGCACCGGCGTAATATAATTGCATATTAGTATAGTCAATGCCAATAAGCGCAATGTCCATTCCATCGGTTAATTTAAGTTTTGAGGAAGATTGATTTAAATGCGAATTTATATTTTCATTTAAAAAATTTAATATTTCATTTGGCGTATTTATATTTTTTTCAACTACCGATTGTTTTAAAAAATCATTGGCCAAAATGCTTAAAAACGCGCCTGGCACACCATGCCCGGTACAATCAATAACAGCGGCTAAATTTAAAGAAACGAGATTATCCATCTCATGACCTGTGCACCAATAAAAATCGCCGCTAACAATATCTTTTGGTTTATATATAACAAAATAATTTTCTGAAAATAATTCTTTTAATAATTCTTCGGGGGGCAATAATGAATCCTGAATGTTTTTTGCATAATTTATACTCGACATAATGTCTTTATTCTTACGTTCTAATTCTATTTTTATTTGTTCAACAGCTTCTTTTTCTTGTTGTAATAAATAGGTTTTTTCTTCGATTTTTATTTTTAAAATAGCTTCTGTATTTTTAAATGCTTTTATTCTTAATAATATAATAATATATAAAACAACAATTATAATTAATAATAAAACGATATAAAACCACACACTTTTCCAAACGGGTTGGTTAATTTTAAATGTAATAGTAGCAGGTATATTGGCACACAAACCGTTATTTGTATTACAAGCTATTACTTCAAAAACATATTCTCCATCTCCTAATTTTGGGAAATCAACAAAGGGTGTCCTGGTTACTTTCCACGCACTGTCAACATCAATTAAACGGTATTTGTAATATATGGCCTCCGGTTCTGAGAGAGAAATGGCTCGAAAATCGATATGTACTGTATAATAGCCGTATTTTTTTATAATAATATCTTTTGGATGATATATATTATTATTCATTGTAATTTTTGTTATAAAAATTTCGGGGATTTTGCTTCCTATTTTTCCTGTTTCAGGATCATATCTTACAACACCTTTAGCGGTACCAAACCATAAATTTGTATCTTTATCAATATGAATTGCATTAAGATTATTTTCACAAAACAATAATCCTCTTTGATTTGAAAATGTTGTAAATTTAATGTGTTGTGTTTTTAACTCGCTCAATCCATTAGAATGTGTTACCCAAATAGAATTATTTCGATCTGTTGCCAAACCAATGCAATAGTTTGAAATGAGGCCATTAATAGTAGTATAATTGTAAAATATTTTATTATCGTATTTAAAAACCCCATCTCCTTCTGTTGCTATCCAAACATTTCCATGTTTATCTTCGCAAAAAGAATTAATGTTAAATGAGTTTAAATTTTTAATTTTTTTAAATGAGGTAATTTTTTGCGAAAATATATAATAGGGCGCAGTGCCATGAGAGGCTATCCACAAACGTTTTTTACTATCCTCAAAAATATATAGCACATTATTGTGTAGTAGTCCGTCGGAAGTAGTTAATATTTCGTTTGAACCATCAGATTTATTATAAATATAAAGCCCATCTGTTGAACCAACTATTAATCTTTCTTGTGTTTGTATAATTGTATTAATAGATAGATTATTTAGGTTTTTTGTTTTTGAATAATTTATAAATTTTTTAGTTTTTGGATTAAATGTATATATGCCATTTTGATTAGTTCCAATCCAAAGCATCCCTTTATCATCCATTAACAACGCTTTAACTTCATCGGTAATAAATCCATTATCAGAATTATAGAGTAAAAAAGTATTATTATGTTTATTAAAAACCGTAAGGCCTTTATCTGTACCCATCCATATATTACCTACCGAATCGGTAATTATTTTTTTTACGTCTGTTACATTTACGCCTTCGTTTTTACCATAAAACGAAAACATTTCAACAGGTTTTTTAATTAATCCGTCACCAAAAGTACCAAACCACATATTTCCTTCCGAATCTTGAAATATGGATTGAATGTTTTGGCTTTTTAATCCATTACTTTTATCGATTTTTATTATAGAAAAATTTGACGGTGTTTTAAAAGAGATTCTTCGAAGACCATCACCAAAAATACTTACCCATAAATTTTGAAACCTATCACAGTAAATACAATTAATATTAAAACTTAAGGGTTTTAACTCTTCATATATATGCGTTGATATTTCAAATGCTCCGTTTTTAAAATCCAATCTATAAATTCCTTCACCATCAACTAATACCCAATAGTTTAATTTAGTTGATTTTACAATCTGTTTTATATTTTTATTTTTTAATCCTGCTATTTCAGTTATTATTTTTAGGTGTTTATTATCATCAACGGTTAAAACCATTAGTCCGTTATCTGTACCAACAATAAGATTACCACGATGATCAAAATATATATCATTAAACGATTTAATATTGGGAGTATTAATTTTTAAAACATTAAAATTTGAATCTATTGTAAATAACCCTCCATTTGTTGCCACCCATATATTCTTATTATTGTCTTCAATAATTTGATTAACCTTTATATCTGAAAATAATTTATTATTAAGGTTATTGTATTGCCCATCTTTTATATACGATATACCATTTTGCTGGTGGCCCAGCCATGTAATATTTTTTGAATCGATAAAATGAATAGAAATAATATCTTCTATCATTTTTTTATTTGAAATTGCACTAAACACATTTCCATCAAACAAACACAGTGCCTCGCCTGTTGACATAGCTAAAAAACCTTCAGTAGTTTGCGAAATAGAATATATGTAAGGTTGGTTTAAGCCATTCTCATCGGTATACTGCGTAAAATTATACGTTTGAGCGGAAAACTTAATACACAGATTGACGAAAATTACTAAATGTAAAAATCTATACTTCATATATTATTCTTCCTTAACACCAATTTTAAATACATACTTTGGAATACCGCCTATAGGTGATGTAAAGAACGGCATCAGTTCGCCATATTGGTTGGCGATAAAAACAACAATATTATTATTTTTTGCTTGCGATTGTTTTATAAATTGAATGTCAAGCGATGTGTTGACCTCTTCTTTAGAAACTTTGTGCATACTCTCTATCCATTTTCCCTCATCAGCTAATTTATGTATATCACCTTTTTTGGCAACGGAAATAACTCTTATTATTCCATCGTTATCGTAGTCAAACACTTTTATTTTTACCGCCGTTACCTTCTCTCCCACAAAAGGGTAGAGGTGCGATACAGCTCCTTTATTATCAAACAACCTGAATGAATATTCATAAGCGAAACCATTTCCACCTTCAATTGGTTTATTTTCATCGGCACTTGATGATAAAAAAAGCCTGTACAAATTTCCATCATCTCCATCCATTCCTTCAATAATTATTTTAAATACTCTGCCACCCATTTCTGTTTGTAATTCGCCTTCTATCGGATTAAAAGGGCCAAGCGTCACCCATTTATTATCTGCGTCATCATCCGTACCAAAAATGCGTGAGCTTAATAAATTTCCGCTTTTAAAATCACCTTTAGGATCCGGGCTTTTAGCATCTGCAGATGAGTGCGCTTTATTACCACCATACACCGAGAATTTTGTTTTGCTGTTAAATACAGTATGTTTCTCATCGTTCATGCCACCTAAATCAGCATCAAATATTCTTATGTAAACCGGCTTTTTATAAGATTCAGGAATAACATAAAAAAATGTTTGTACAAAATCATCATCGCCCCATTTTACATCTGAGTTTTTGCTAAATGTTACAATAAATGGTATTTTTTCTTCTACTGAAGGTATGGATTGCGCTTTAATAACTATTCCATAAAAACAGGTAATAAGTAGCATTAATATTTTTAATTTAAACAACATAATTATTTTTTATTTATTACTACTATATTTTTTTCGACTTTATAGTGTTCTACTTTTTCTGAATTTTGGTCTTTTGCCAGTAACCCCATTTCAATTGTATAAGTGCCCGGTGTATTGTAAATATGTTTAACCATTGATCCTGAGTTATATTTTCCATCACCGAACGACCAATATATTTTATTTAATTGATAACCTTTTAAATAACAACTTTTAGAATTTATAATTAAGTTCTGGTCTGCAACAATAGAATCAGTGCATTCAATACTTAATTGATCTGGTTTTTCTACTACTAGCGATGACGAAGTTTCGTTTGTGAAAATTTCTCCTGAAACTTTATCAACTATATTTAGCTGTATAAGATACTCGCCGGGTTTTGCAAAACAATGTCTTTTCTTTAAACCTCTTCCTTTTTGCCCGTCACCAAAATTCCATTCGTAAGTTAGGTTAAGAGTATCTTTATTTGCCATGGTGGTTTCTTCAAAAAAAGTATAACAAAAAGTAGTTTTAGTAATAATTTTTTTCCAGTTGCTAAAATCAGGAATGTCTTTTGAAAAATAATAGATATCATCTTTATAGCGCGCATTGCGATTACTTGAAAAATAACCTGTTTCAGAGGTTGAATCTATCCATACGCCAAAATCATCAGCAATGGAATTAATAGGATACGACAAACATCTTAGCGTTGCTGTATCTGAATTAAGTGAAATAGAATAAATATCAAGGCCGCCCAGTCCGGTTTTTTTATCGGATGAAAAATAAAGCGTATTCTTTTGGGAGATAAAAGGAAATACTTGATTGTTTGCATCATTAATTTTTTTAGGTAAAGCAATAGGTAGGCTCCAGTTTCCATTATCGTATACAGACATATATAGATCCATTTTATTTTTTTCAGCATTAATATTTGATGAGAAAACCAAACGGTCTTCATTTGGCGATAAACAAGGATGACAATACGAGTATTCAGGTAAACAAAAGGGCAGAATAACAGGCTTTGCCCAAGAATTATTTATTTTTTCGGAACTGTAAATTTTTAACGAATTCGATTTTTTATCGTTAGCTGTAAAATAAATAATAGTGCCTTTTTTATTGAAGCAAAAAGGTCCCTCATAATATTTTGAATTAATTGTTGGATCAAATGGTTTTGTGTTCTTATATTTTATAGAATCTATTCGTGTGCAGGTAAATAAGTCTGTTATCTCTGTGCCTCCTTTAACATCAACATATTCTATACCCAAATTATTTTCCCTTCCCGAAACAAAAATTAATTGTTTATTAATTAGCACCGGGCTAAAATCCGATTTGTTTGAATTAATAGATAAGCGGTTTATTTTTATCTTTGTTGAATCTTCTTTTCTTAAAGAAGCGTTCCCTAAAGTATCATTTATATCCTGCGAGAATAATCCGGTAGAACAAAATAGTATTATGAAAATTTTTAGCGTTTTTTTCATGCCCTAAAAATATCTTGTGTTAACCGCGTTAATTTTATATCTGAATAAATACCTGAGCATTACTTCATGACTTCCTGATGTAAACTTTTGAATGGCGTTCAATGAGTAATCATATCCATATCCAAAATGAAGTTGATCATTTAATTTTATATCTAAGTAGGCAAGTGCTGATGTATTATGTGTATATCCAACACCAACGCCAATTACTTCTTTATAATAAAAAGTAGTTGAAATGTTTGGAGCGATAGGCGAATTATTAATGTACTTAACAAGCACAGCCGGTTTTAATCTTATATTTTCGTTTAGCTTAATAATGCAACCTGTGCTTAACACTGATACCATATCGGGATTTATACTGCCAGTAAAAAGATTAGGAACAGAAAGCCCAAAATAAAAATTTTTGGTATGATAAAAAGTTCCGGCGCCTGCTTCCGGAATTATTTTGCGTGTACCCGAAATCATAAAATTTGGATCTGATGCTTCTGAAGTATTTATTTTATTCCAATCGGTTGTATAGGAGTCAATTCCTGCTTGTAAACTAAATGCTAATTGCCCGCCTAAAAATTTTATTCTGTAAGCATAAATTAAGCTTGCTTTGGTGTGGTTAAATACACCAAAACGATCGTTATTTATAATTCCTCCAACATTTATTTTTTTATTTTTTAATGGTGAATGCGCGCTTAAAGCAGCAGATACGGGTGCGCCAGGAAAACCAAGCCATTGGTTACGGTATAATGCTGTTACGTTCAATGCATCGTGACTTCCTGCATATGCAGGATTTAATAATAAACCATTAAACATGTATTGCACATAATCACTATTATGTTGTGCTTTCATGGTAAATGAAAGTGCAATTAATAATATGTGTATCAATAAATTTTTCATTTATTTTGTTTAATTATTATAAAACCTGTAAAATTTTTAAACGTTGGCATTTCTAATAAATAATAATAAGTATCGTCAACCAATTTTTCGTTGTTTGAATTTGTGCCTGCCCAATCGTTTTTATAATTGCTATTGCTGTAAAGTAAAGCTCCCCAACGGTTAAATACAGAAAATTTTACTTGTTCGTAATAATCAAGTGAGGTGATTATAAATTTATCATTAAATCCATCGCCGTTTGGAGAAAATCCATTTGGTATCACTAAAGGTTTTACGTATACTAAAATATCATCTGTATTTTCAGGACAGTTACCATTATATGTTGTCCATCTTAAAATATTATTGCCCACAGCTAATTTGTTTACTGTACTTATTGCATTATTCACATCGCTAAATTCCGCATAACCTTCTATGATGGACCACTTGCCCAT
>JAYVGH010000182.1:0-4194 GCA_043772435.1 Bacteroidota bacterium | reverse complement strand
TTAAGTAAAAAACGAAGGCAATGGTTTAGCGGCTTATGGAACTATTCAAAGGAATTTGATTATCCTTTCGAATTCTCTATTGCGTAATCTGGGTTAAATGGTATGAATGGCTACCCAAGCCTTGTAAGTAATAATACGTGTACCTTGGTAGTTGACGGATTATATAATGCAACGCAACAAGGC
The DNA here is from genome assembly GCA_043772435.1 of Bacteroidota bacterium. Taxonomy (GTDB): domain Bacteria; phylum Bacteroidota; class Bacteroidia; order B-17B0; family Aurantibacillaceae; genus Aurantibacillus. Next base: position 4,011 of record JAYVGH010000182.1, on the reverse strand, counting down.
ATTAATGTTGTAAACACACAAAACGCTATGGTGGTTACTACCAATACCGTTACAGGTGCAAGTACTACAAGTACTTTGGGCAACCTGATGTTTTTTGGAAGTAACGCTGGTACAAATAGCCCTAGCGTTGCGTGCAATGTGTTAAGTAATAGCTACCAGGCATTTGTATTTGATAATGCCAACACGGGCACGTCGTGGAGAGGCAATACTATGAATACGCATACAAGAGGATTGGTGCTTGTAAATACGGCTACCATTGGCACACAAGGCAGTAGTGGTAACCCGCAAGATAACCAATGGCTTGGCACCTGGACAGGTGGAAATAACGGTACTTACGTTGATGGAAGTAGCGATGCCGTTAACTCTAAATTATGGACAAAAACAACTACTGGTTTTTTTCCGCCAAACTGGGGAGGTCCAATTCCTTCACAAACCTATTCACTTGCAGTTAATACTCCAACTACAATTGGCGCATTTTCTTGCGGTGGTGGCGGTGGTGGTTCCGGGGGTAACAGTGGCGGTATGGTTGCAGGTAATACATCGGCAAACAACAGCTCTAACCTAATGGCAACAAACAATAGCGCTGTAGCCCCAACTGCCGAGCAACAGTACATAAACGAAACGGGCTTATACCGTTACTTTAACGCCAACCCAAGCGTAAAAAACAATAATATGGCATACAGTAGTTTTTACAATGCCAAACAAAACAGCAGTATTGATAAGTTTATGCAGGTTGAAAACAATTTGTACAATGGGCAAACTACCTTGGCGCAAAGTAATAATAATGCTATAACAGCAAGCAACGCTATTGAGGGTAATTATAAAACCTTTTATAATTTATATGCTAAATATATTGTAGGTACCTTTACAAGTGCCGATAGCATAGCCCTAAGCAACTTGGGTAACTTATGCGCGGGGCAAAATGGGGCGGTAATATACCAAGCGCGTGCCTTATACAATGCTGTAAACAAAACCGTAAAAGTGTTTAACGAAAATTGTACAACAACTGTAGCAAATAACGCTCGTTTTACTACAACTAAAACTAACGAAGATGCTATAACTAATAATTGGAGTGTAGATTTATTTCCTAACCCAAATAAAGGTAGCTTTAGTTTGGTAAGTAAAACAAATAGCGAAACATTAAACGTAGTAATAACAGATATTACAGGCAAAATAATTTTTAATAAAATTTTGGTCACTACCAATTTTATTACTAATTTAGAAGTAGTAACAAATTCAGGTATTTATTTAGTTACTATTAAAAATAGCTTAAATGAAACTACAACCAAAAAATTGGTTATTACAAACTAAAACTAGTATAAGTAATTTTATATTACAGGGGGCAATTATTTGCCTCCTGTTTTTATTTGTACCAGCAAAAGCGCAAGTTGCTAATTATGTAAATAATGGCGGGTTTGAAAAAGCGAGCATTAATAACCCACAATTACCAGCATATTGGAACGCTATTGACAGTTCAAAATTTATGGGCATACTATTAAGCTATTCTATTTCCCCTTATCTTGTCCCTTTGAGTTCATATACTTATCAATGGCCAAGAAGTGGAAATAATTTTTTAATTGGTACAGAATATTTCGCAACTTGCACAAATCAAAGTTGTGTAGGATATCCGAGAAATAGATTAAAACAAACCTTACAGGCGAGTAAAACATATTGCTTCAAAATGTACGTAAATTTATCAAACCAATCAAGTTATGCAATTGATGCGTTAGGAGTATATTTTGCTGACAGTTCTACCGACACAATAACAAAATGTACACTACCTATAACATATTTATCTCCTCAAATTAAAAATATATCTGGTAATATTCTAAGCGATACTTTAGGTTGGACTTTAATAACAGGTACTTATACTGCTATTGGAACAGAGCAATATATAATAGTAGGTAATTTTAATACAAACGCTAACACTAATAAAACATTAGTAAACCCGACCAATTTACCAGCAATATTTAGCGCGAATTGTTATGATGATATAAGTTTAATAGAAATTGATTTACCCGCCTATGCAGGATTTGATGCGTATGCCCTACCCGGCAATACTGTGTACATTGGTAGGCCACAAGATGTGGGTATTGATGAAGCTTGTATATGGTACAAATTACCAAATACAACCACTGCAATTGATACTGCCGCAGGTTTAACCGTAACTGTAGCTGCTACCTCACAAACGTACATGGTTAAACAGGATATTTGTGGCATAATAAAATACGATACGGTTGTTGTGTATGCGGGTTCGGTAGGGTTAAACGAATTAAAAATTAAAGATTATGGATTAAAGATTTATCCAAACCCTGTAACTGAAATTTTAAATATTGAATTAAACCCTTCGGCTTCGCAAATGGTGCCGGACTATAAATTAGAGATTGTAAATGCTTTAGGGCAAATTATAAGAGAAGAAGAAATTATTTTTAAAAATAATTTTGCTGTAATTGATATAAAGGAGCTGGCAAATGGAGTTTATGAAATGACACTCGTCGACTACGCTCATAGTGAAAGGATACAAACCGTTAGTAAGCGGTTTGTAATAGCGAGGTAATTTACGCCCTTTGAAAAATAACGATAAAAATCGAGGAGGGTTTAAAACGCAGGGCTTTTGCGCAGAGCAAACGTAAAGCGAATATAGCACCCCCTACATTTAGCACCAACGAGCGGCTTGTTTGCGAGGTTAAATCCTCCGTAGATTTTGAGTTATTTTTCAGTAGGCTTGATTTCTTTTGTTACTTTTCTTTATCAAGAAAGAAAAGTAAGGGAATTGTATACCAAGCGCGCGCCTTATACAATGCTGTAAATAAAACTGTAAAAGTGTTTAACGAAAATTGTACAACAACGGTAGCAAATAACGCTCGTTTTACTACAACTAAAACTAACGAATATGCTATAACTAATAGTTGGAGTGTAGATTTGTTCCCTAATCCAACAGTAAGCGAGGTAAACATAGTAAGTAAAACTGAAAAAGAAAACTTAAATATTATTATTACTGATATAAGTGGTAAAGTTTTAGTTGTTAAAAATTTGACAACTACTAATTTTATTACTACGTTAGATTTAAGTTTAAACAACGGTATTTACTTAGTTACTATTACAAACACTAAAAATGAAAAAACAACTAAAAAATTGGTTATTACCAAGTAACTTAAAAAGTTTTTTTATTAAAAAGCAAAAGGCACTATTGTGCCTTTTGCTTTTTTGTGTTTTAAAAAACAATGCGCAAATAGCAAACTATGTTACAAATGGAGGATTTGATACTTTGTCTAACTATAACCCAATTTATGTAGAATATAAAGCAATTGGATGGAGTGGCGTAGATTCTATAAAATATACTGCGGTACCTATACATATTTATTGTGGAACAGTTCCAAACTCAGGTGTAAGTTATCAATTTCCGAAATCAGGTAAAGGATATATGAGAGTCACTACTTATTGTCCTAATTGTCCTGTAAATTTTAAACGTAGTAATATTAAAAACCGCCTAAAACAAACCTTAATAGCAGGAAAAACCTATTGTGTAAAGATGTATGTAAACGTTTTGGATAATATTTATTATGGTATTGATGCCTTTGGGTTTTATTTTGGCGATAATACGATAGATACTATTAAGTATAATAGTAGATTGCCTTTAACCTTTTTAAACCCGCAAGTACAAAACCCCACAGGTAATATTATAACCGATACTATGAATTGGACACCTATTACTGGTACCTTTGTAGCCAATGGCACCGAAAAATTTATGGTACTAGCCAATTTTAAAAGCGATGCTAATACTAATATTGCAATATCAAACACATCTGTTCCCAGCAATGCAGGAAGCGAATTTTTCATAGATAATGTAAGTTGCATACCAACAGACTTACCGGCCTATGCAGGTTTTGATACGTATGCCCTACCCGGCAGCACTGTGTATATTGGCAGGCCACAGGATGTTGGCATTGATGAAGCCTGCACCTGGTACAATTTAACAAATACTGTTACACCCATTGCCAACTCGGCAGG
>JAYVGH010000181.1:0-4849 GCA_043772435.1 Bacteroidota bacterium | reverse complement strand
TATAAGCCGCAGTTCCTCCCGTTACTCCCGTTATGCCCAATACTCCAGTATTTCCAACACATGCCGTAGGACTGGTAGTGAAAGTAATAGAGGTTGGTGCTGAAGAATTAGTAATTGTTACAGTTTTAGTAAATACACAATTATTAGGATCTTTTACTCCTATTGTATAGGTTCCAGCAGTTAAACCTGTTAAAGGAAGCGTTGTTGAATACGCACCACCATTAACATTAAATGAATAAGTTGGGGTTCCACCGGTAACTGTGCCTAAATTAATAGAGCCATTTGCATTTCCACAAGCGGCGTTAGTAAATGAAGTTGCTAAAGCAGTTATACCTGGCGTATTGGCTACAACTACAATAGTTGTAAATTTACAACCAAAGTTATTTGTCATACCAATTGTATAAGTTCCTGCCGCTAAACCAGTAGCTGTTTGTGAAGCAATTGCTACTCCGTTTATTGAAAAACTTGAGGCCGTTTGTCCTGCGGGAGAAGTATTATTTATTATAATACTACCATTTGAATTTCCGCAAGAAGCATTAATTGGTGACCCTGTTAAACTAGGCATAGGATTTACAACAATAACTGAAGTCGAAAAATTAGTACAGCCTGAATTAGTTACACTGTGCGTAACAGTATATGTTCCAGATGCTGTAAAACTTCCTACATAATTAGAAGTAGTACCAACCGCTGGTGCTCCCGATGAAGGATTAAAGCTATAACTTTGAGTACCTGTTCCACTTGAGGCATTAAAATTAAAACTATTGCCAGTTAAACATTGTGTTGCCGATGGCACAGAAAAATTAACATTTGGAGCGGTAGGTACAGTAACAACTGCCTGCGTGGTTGATGTACAGCCAGCGGTATTAGTAATTACATGCACTACAGTATATGTACCCGCTGCCGGGAATGTGACGACGGACGTAGTTGCCGAAGTAGTTGTAAAACTGGTTGGCGCTGAAACACCTATAAAAGAATAACTTTGTACTGCTGGTGCTGATGTACCCGTATTTGTAAATGTAAAATTGGTACAATTATTACTACTTAAAAAAGTAGATGTAGGATTTGTAGAAAATATAAGTGTTACCGTTTTAATAATTGGCGCGCAAGCTCCAGGGGGAGTCATAGTTAAGGTGTATGTTCCACTAGTAGATGTTGTAATAGTTTGATTGGTATTACTGTTAATACCGGAGCCCGATGGCCCCTGCCAACTATAGGGCCCTAAACCAGGTGGCGCGACCATTGTTCCCGTAGTTGCCCCGCATGCAGATACTGTTGAAGCAACTGCCCCCGCCGGGAAAGTATTATTATTTACTGTAAGATTTATTGGAGTACATTGGGTATCGAAATATCCATAGCCTCTATGGCCACCATATGCGCAACCGGAAGCGGTTAATTGAATAGTTACACAACTTCCTATATAGGGAGTTAAATCTAAAGCGGCAGTTTTCCAACCCGACCACGATCCAGAATAAGGAGGATAACAAGATGAATTATATGTGTATGTAGTAGTAACATAAGTAGGGGTGCCGGCTCCAACAGTATAACTATATGGTGGATAATAATATGTACCCCCATAATATGATGTGTAAGTATAACCACCTGCGGTAAAGGTTGTAAATGTAGAATAAGTTGGGGTACTGTAAGAGTATGAACTTATATAAGTAAAAGTAGGAAAAGATAAAAAACTACCGGAAGTAAAACCAGTAGCGGTAACACCGCAACCGCCGCTACCCCCTGTACTTGGAGCTGTAACAGAAACAGATGGACATGCTAATTGAACGCCACTGCAATTTAACATGCTTATATTAAGATAAGGTGTAGCATTGCAAGGATGACTAGCCGCATCTTCAAAAACAGCAAAATATGCTACTTGAAATAAAGCGTTTGCAGAAGTAACAGTAAATGTTTTAGTAATACGATTAGCTTGTCCGGGAGTACATAAATCGCCCAAACGAACCGCCCAAGCACCACCTAATGGAGATGCTAATGAAATACCGGTAAGCGGATCAAAACCTGTGGAAGGTACCATTGAATAATTTGCTCCTGAGATTGGGCAACAGCCTGCCATTGTTGAGGAATTTGAATTTGACCCTTGGCTATCTGTCCAACCACTAATGTTTCCTAATTCAAAATCTTCATTACTACACGCAGCAGTCATTATTAATGGCTGACCACCGTTACCAATAGGTTTATTCGCGTAAGCTGGCCATAACCCCTGGCTTTCTTTTATATTGTATTTATTATTTACAAAATCACGTTTATGATGGTCTAAGTATATAGGTAGCTCAATAGGCAATAACCCGTTTTTTAAAGCAGTTGAGGAAATTAGTTCTTCATCAAAACCTTGCAGAGAATCATTAAATGCCTTTTTTTGAGGAATGTTAAATTGATTTGGTTTAGTTTGAGAATTAACATTTATTATGTTAAAAAGACAACATAATAATAACACAATTTTTAAAACTTTAACTTTCATTTTACTTTAAATTAATATTGAACACAAGATATACCTAAAATGCTTTAGAAAAACCCCATTCACTCATTAAAACCCTTAATTCACTAATTAATGTGATATTAAAACCACTTATTAACACTTAATTAACATCTTTTTAATGATTTTTATTTTACATGTTAATTTAAAAAAGCTGTAATTTTGAAAAAAACAGTAGAATGTTCAAATATATAATAAGTTTTTTTTTTATCTGCTTTACTACTAAAATTTCCGCTCAAATTTTACCGAAAGAAAATGAAATTTTAAATTACAATCAAATTATGTTTGATTGTAATGGTATAAAAAATGCCTCGCTTTATAAATTTATTTTAAGTGAAGATTCGTACGATTTAGGAAAAGAAATTTTTCCTGAAAAAAAAACACAAATTATTTTTGATTCTACTCAAGCCACTTTAATTAAAAATTTAAAATTTGGAAGGGCTTATAAATGGAAAGTTGAAGGATATAATGAAGCTAATAAACTAATTCAAACCACACCTATTAATACATTTTCATTAATGTATAACGATTATGGTAGTGAACAAAAATTTAACTTAAAACAAACTTACAATGATAAAAATTACTATAAAGATGGGGTAATTTGGTGCGATTTGTATCATTGTGCAATTGATAGATCTGGCGGAGTTGTTTGGCAATTTCCATTAATTAATAAAGGACTTGAAAAAGGAAGAGCTTTACGCGATTTGCATATGTATCCAAATGGAAACTTAACATTTATAACAGATACTAACGTCTATTATATTTCAAAAGATTTAGAAGTACTTTGGAGTTTAAAAGACGACACCTCAAAAGTAAAGCCTCACTTTGCTAATTATCATCATTCTTTTAAACGTTTGGATAATGGTAATTTTATTGTTTTACAAGCAAAATCCTACTTCTTTAAAACGGAAAATAGCGATACATCTTCTACTATTAGATTTGATGATGATTTTGTTGTGGAATATAACCCAAATGGGGAAGAAGTTTGGCGCTGGGTAACTTCCGAACATTTTGATTTAAGCATTATTAAAGAGTTATCAAACATTAGAAAAGTAAAAGGGGTTAGTGTTCATTTAAACTCATTATCAATTGATGAAACTGGCAATTATATTTATTTGGGGTTTCGCGACTTAAGCCGCATTGTAAAAATAGAACGAAAAACTAAAAAAATAATAGCACAATACGGCGAAAAACTCACGCCATTTGATACTTTGGTTAGTGAAACGCATTTGTTTAGAAGACAGCACGATGTTAGAATATTGCCGAATAATGAATTAACCCTATTTAATAATAACGATATTGGGCTACAAAATATTAGTAGTGCGTTGCATTTAAAAATACCCCAAAATAAAAACGATACACTAAAACCAGTGTGGGAGTTTAAGCTAAATTTTGATACGCTTAGTAATGGCAAAGCTATTAGGCTTGGTAGCGTAGAACAATTACCCAACGGAAATTATTTAATTTGCACCGGCGAAAACGGACGCATTTTAGAAGTAACTCCCGACAAAAAACCAGTTTGGGATTTTAGAATGTATGAAAAAATAACTATAAAGGATCGTTTTATAAAATTTCCTCAATATAAAATAGCTTTTAACAGTTCTCTATATCCTTATTATTTTACATCTACTAAAAATAAACTCATTCTTAAATTAAATAACGAAGGTACAGAAAGTGATAGTTACAAAATTGAATTAATTGGTGCATTTAAAACTGAAATTATTATAACTCAAAAAATAGAGCCAAACAAATCGTATGTTTTAAATCTAAAAAACTATAAACCTTATAAAAAAATTAAAATATTATCCCAAATTTCAGAAACAGAAAAAATAATCAAGTAATTTATTTTACTGCTAAACGTTTTTAAAAATTAATTAATTTTGCAATTATTATGAAACCAAAAGTATTAATATATCTTTTTTTCACTTTAGTATTAACACTAATAGCTTGTACCCAACAAAATTCTAATAACAACGATACATTAAAAAAAGATTCTATTACAATCACAACCAATCCCGATTACGACGAAGAAGTTTGGCAAGCGCCTGATACCAGCACAATACCACATAACGAATTTGGTGATGCAGTTCGCTATGGCAGAAATTTAGTTTTGAATACCGCTTATTATATTGGTCCGGAAGGTATAATAAGTAAAAATTTAGGGAATAAAATGAATTGCACCAATTGCCACTTACAAGCCGGCACTAAACCTTATGCATTTAATTATTTTAGCACGCATGCGCGCTACCCGCAATACCGTGCCAGAGAAGATAAAATTTTATCATTAGCCGAGCGTGTTAATAATTGCATTGAACGGCCGCATAGTGGCAAACCTATAAAATTAGATAGTAAGGAAATGAC
>JAYVGH010000180.1:0-19797 GCA_043772435.1 Bacteroidota bacterium | reverse complement strand
AAAAATATTATCGCCCAACACCAAAGCTACCTTATCGTTGGCAATAAATTTTTCGCCTATTACAAAGGCTTGTGCCAGTCCGTTAGGAATTTCTTGCACGGCATACGAAAACTTACAACCAATGCTTTCGCCGTTTCCTAACAATTTCTCAAAATGAGGTAAATCATGTGGAGTACTAATTATTAAAATTTCGTTAATGCCCGCCATCATTAATACCGAAAGTGGGTAATAAATCATTGGTTTATCGTAAATGGGCATCATTTGTTTACTCATTGCTAATGTAAGTGGATGTAAACGTGTACCCGAACCTCCTGCTAAAATTATTCCTTTCATAAAAAAATAAAAAAATGTATTACAAATGTATAAAATTATAAATATGTTGTATTTTTATATTGATGAAAATTAAATTTATATTGTATTTTAGTTTAGGATTATTAAGTTTAATAGTTTCATCTTTTTTACAAGAAGATGAGTTTTATAAAAAACTAGTTAAGCAGGCAATTTTACAAACAGAAATTAAAGTAACGTATGTACCGGAATACGTAAAAATTAATTACCCCAATGGTGATGTGCCTTCAAATACCGGTGTTTGTACTGATTTAGTTATTAGAAGTTATAGAGGTTTAAATTTAGACTTGCAAAAAGAAGTGCATGAGGATATGGTAAAAAATTTTAAAAATTACCCTAAACTATGGAAACTAAAAGCGCCAGACGCTAATATTGACCACCGCCGTGTGCCCAATTTAATGACCTTTTTTAAAGCTAAAAATGCCGAATTAAAGGTTACAAAAACCGAGGCTGATTACAAACCAGGCGATATTGTTACTTGGAATTTACAGAATAAAAATGTAGTAAGCGGTATTACGCATATCGGTATTGTTACAAATATAAAATCCGATGACGGTAAACGTTATAAAATAGCACATAATATTGGTGCAGGCAATCAATTGGAAGATATGTTGTTTGATTATACCATAATAGGTCATTTTAGATATAAAAAGTAATTATTTCTGTAAAAAAAGCATTAATACTTAGTTAGCTATTAGTCTTATGTTTTTTTACATCTATATTCAAACTGAGTGAAACAACTTTATGGCTGATTAAAGCACAATTTACAACACCCTATTGAGTGAAAGTACCCCTTTAGTTATTAAAAAATTAGCCAAATGTTAAGTAATTATCTACTTTTGAGGAAGTAAATATTAATTTCTATGAAAAAAATAATTTTAAGTTTAGTTTTTGGTTTGTTTTTAATGAATTTTTCAGCAAAAGCACAACAACCAAGTTATAATGAATTGCTTTCAATCGTTCAATCTAAATTACCAAGTTTAGATGTTTATAACAAAATTGTAGTATTAAACGTTTGGTCTGCCACAAATAACGATAGCCGCGAAACAAACAAAGAGTTTGATAAGGCTTATAAATTATGGGAGTTTGCTAAATTAAAAAATGGTAACAAAGGTGTTGTAATTATTAGCTGCAACGTGGATGATGCTACTACTGCAAACATTGCCACTACTAAAGACGGTATAAAACAATTAATTAATTTAAATAAAGCTGATTATAGCTTTTTAAACAATTTAACAGCAAACACAAATATTGTTTACGATAATACTGGGGCTAAGGTTTATGAAAACTTAAGTTCTGATAAAATTTTTAATTCTTTTAATCAACTTATTACGCGCTAATTCAACTTTTTTAAACGATACACATGAAAAATCAATTTATAAAATATATTACGATGTTTGTTTTAATGTTTGGAGTGCTTCAAACAACTACTTCACAAAACACAACATCTTGTAATAACAGCCAAAATTTCTGTAATAATCCGGCTTTTCCAATGACGGTGGGTGGTACTGGTTTAACCGGTGGTGCTGCAGGTCCCTCAGCAAGTAATCCATTCTCAAATCCACAAGGAGTAAATAGTGGTTGTATGTTTGCTAACGTACCTGGGCCACAATGGATGGTACTAACAGTAAGTTCTAATGGCAGTTTAGGTTTTTCATTAGGTCAGGCAGGTTCTCCAAATCCACAAGCGGGTTATTACGATTGGATTATGTGGCCTATAACAAGTAATTTATCAACTGCATGTACCAACATTTTTAATGGTACTTTACCGCCTACAGCTTGTAATTGGAATTGTACTTCAGGTGGTGGTACAGGAATGGGTACAGTTCCTGCAGGTGCAACAGGTTGTAATTATCAACCTTCAGTTCCAGTTACTGCCGGTCAACAATTTATTTTCTTATTCTCAAATTACAGTGGAGTAAATGGTAGTGTTACTTTTCAAAGTACTGGGACAGCAAACTTAAGTTGTAGCCCTTTAGTTATTCCTAGCGTAACTGCTTGTCCTGGTCAAACTGTTAGTACAACAGCTACTTGGGTAGGCGTTTCAAACGCAATTACTTACACAATTAATCCCGGTGGTACAGTTCAAACAAGTTCTGTAATTACTGTTAGTGCTATGGCAAACCAAGTGTTTACAGTTATTGCTGTATCTACTAATACATCTGGCGCTGCTATTACAACGCAAACTACATTTAGCCTAACTACTAATCCTAATACAACTTTAGCAATTACAAATCCAACAAACTATTGTTACGGTTCTAATATTACATTTACCGCAAATCCTGCCGGAGCTACAACCTATAGTGTTATGGGTCCTGGAGTTGCAACTACAACATTTAATACTAACAATATTGTTATTCCTAACTCAACACCTACCAATGTTGGTACGTTTTCATTAATTGCAACTTATTCAACCGGTTGTATAGGAACAGGTACAACTCCGGTTAACGTTTCGGGTAATCATCAAATTACAATAAATACTACAAGTAATGTGTGTCAGGGAGCTTCTGTAAACCTAACAGCCGCCATGCCTGCAGCTGCTAATCCTACAGCATACGCTTGGTCAGGACCTAATTCATTCGCATCGTCACTTCAAAATCCGGTAATAACTAATATTCAACCTTTATCGAGTGGTGTGTATGTGGTAAATTCAAATATTAATTTTAATGGTAAACAATGTCCTCGTACTGCAAGTACTCAAGTAAATGTTGTAGCTACAAATTCAGTTAGTGTTATTCCAAGTTTTACTTTATGCCAAGGTGCTAATTTAAATTTATCATCTTCAGCTTTTGGTGCTACAAGTTATTCTTGGAGTGGACCTGGGTATAACTCAATAATACAAAATCCTGTAATTAATTCAGTAATGCCTGCAAATTCAGGTAATTACTTATCTATGGCATTTTTTACAAACGGTGTAATTACATGTTCACGTAATGCCGTGTCAAATGTTTCGGTTGTACCTACTTCGCCTGTTATAGTATCTGTTCCAAATAATGTGTGTCAATACCAAAACGCAAATAGTTTAACAGCTAATGCTCCGGGTGCTATCAGTTATTCATGGTTTGGACCTGATAATTTTACTTCTGTTGCTACCTCTAACACAATTACAAACATACAGCCAATAGCAAGTGGACCTTATTTTGCAACCGCAATGTTTGCAATTGGAACTGTAAGTTGCACCACCACAGGTTCTAACCAAATTAGTGTAGTGCCGGTAAATTCAATTACTGTTATTCCAAATATTTCAATATGCGAACCAAACGGCACAGTTTTATTAGCAAGTTCGCCTGGTGCAATTACTTATTATTGGAGTGGTCCGGCAAGTTATACCTCTAACCTTACCAATCCTCAATTTTTAAATTTAGCTCCGGTAAATTCAGGTATATACACAGTAACTACCTCTTATAATAATGGCGTTTTAATATGTTATAATACTAATACTACTAATTTAGTTGTAAACCCTATTTTAACTTTTACATTACCGGCTTACCAACAAATTTGTTATAATTCATTATTGTTTGTTAATGGGCCTTCTGGAGCTACTTCTTACACTTGGACAGGTTCAAGCGGTTTTAATTCTAACTTACAAAATTTACAAATTCCTAATATTCAAGCATCACAAGCCGGAGTTTATGAGTTAGAAGTGCATTTAGGGCCATGCACAACTAAGCAATCCACTAATATTGATATTTTATCGCCTATTCAATTTACATTAACACCTAATAGTAGATCTATTTGTCGCGGAGATTCAGTTAAATTTATTATGGGTTCTGCTAACGGTAGTGGTAATTATGCCTATGTTTGGAATCCTGCAGTTTATATAGGATCACCAACGGGTAGTATGCAAATTGGTACACCTTTAGCAACTACTATTTACCAAGTTGCTGGTCACGATATTGCTTGCCCGCAATATACATTAGGCTACACCTTTACTGTTAACGTTAATCAACCTCCTATGCCCGATTTAAAATTGGATAAGGCCGAAGGTTGTGAACCATTGTGTTTGTTTTACAATTCAAAAACGCAATCAGAATCTGCAATTACTACTTACGATTTTGGAGGAAACCTTAAAATGCAAGCAGATAGTTTTAACTTTTGTTTAGAACAACCTGGAACCTACAATTTAAAAATTTACAGTAAAGGTAATAATGGTTGCAGCGGCGTTTACAATTTCCCTTCGCAAATAATTGTTCACCCTAAGCCACACTCTGACTTTATTTGGACACCTGATTTAGTAACAACTACCGATAATCAAGTATCGTTTAAACCTAACTTTAAATACGGACCAGTTGTTAATACTACTTGGCAATTTACAGGTTCAACAATTACAGGAATTGATACAACTATTACAAACTCACCTCAACGTACCTACGAAAATGCTGGAAAATATCCGGTTATGTTAATTTCCACAACAGATAAAGCTTGTAAAGATACAGTAGTTAAGTTTTTAGAAATAGTTGAAGATTTGAATATATTTATTCCAAACACATTTACCCCAAATGGCGATGGATTAAATGATATATTTAATGTAAAAGGTGTTGGCTTTAAGATTGAAAACTTTAGTATGGAAATTTTTGACCGCTGGGGAGCCGCCATTTATTACACCAAAGATGTGATGAAAGGTTGGGACGGCGCAGCAAAAGGCGGTATGTCGCAAGACGCTGTTTACATTTACAAAATAAAAGTTGTTGGCGCTAACGGACAAGGTAAAAAAGAATACGTTGGGCACGTTACTTTAATTAAATAACATTATTTCAATTTATACTTTAAAATCCCTTTACAGTAATGTAAAGGGATTTTTTTATGTATTTGCAACTAAATATTATACATAACTTTGATGTGTGATAAAAATTGGAGAAAACATTACGCTTCCTGACTTCCCTTTACTACTTGCGCCCATGGAAGATGTAAGCGATCCCCCCTTTCGTTATGTTTGCAAACAATATGGAGCAGATTTAATGTACACCGAATTTATTAGCAGTGAGGGATTGATTAGAGATGCGATTAAAAGCAGGCAAAAACTGGATATATTTGATTATGAGCGCCCAATAGGCATTCAAATTTTTGGTGGAGATGAAGATGCCATGGCCATGAGCGCAAAAATTGTAGATGCTACCAACCCCGATTTGTTAGATATTAATTTTGGTTGCCCGGTAAAAAAAGTAGTATGCAAAGGTGCCGGCGCAGGCGTTTTAAAAGACGTTGATTTAATGATTCGCCTAACAAAAGCGGTAATTAAAAGCACAAATTTACCCGTAACAGTAAAAACCCGTTTGGGCTGGGACGATAACACAATTAATATTATGGAAGTTGCCGAGCGTTTACAAGATGTTGGCATAAAAGCATTGGCAATACATGGCCGAACCCGGGCTCAAATGTATAAGGGCAGCGCTAATTGGAAATACATTGCCGAAGTTAAAAATAACCAACGCATAAAAATTCCAATTTTTGGTAATGGAGATATTGACAGCCCCGAAAAAGCATTGGAATATAAAAATAAATATGGTGTAGATGGAATAATGATTGGAAGAGCCGCCATTGGTTACCCCTGGATTTTTAACGAAATAAAACATTATTTTAAAACCGGAACTCATTTACCAAAACCAACTATAAAAAATAGAGTAGAAGTGTGTAAAGCACATTTACAAAAATCGGTACAGTGGAAGGGTGAAAAATTAGGGCTTTTGGAAATGCGCAACCATTACGCAAATTATTTTAGAGGCATTGCTAATTTTAAAGAAACCCGCACAAAATTGGTTACCTTAAATACCAGTACCGACGTGTTTAATGTGTTAAATGCCATTGAGGAAGAATTTACTGAAACCTTTACCTTATAATTACAACAAACTGCCTGTAATTTTTTTGTTCGCTAATAATAGTTACACTTTCAATAATATAAAAATAAGTACCTGCGGGCAGGGGTTGGTTTTGGTAAGTGCCATTCCAAGTCACCCTGAGCGGAGTTGAAGGGTTAGTGGTGGCTGAGCCTGTCGAAGCCACGCTCTCACTTTTATAAACCTCATTGCCCCATCTATTAAATACTTGTAGGGTTGCGCTTTTGGTATTTGGTAATTGTATAATAATTTCATCGTTAATGCCATCGCCATTGGCGCTTATTAGTTGGGGCAAAATTAATTCGGCTTCTTTTAGGTTACACGTATCTTTTAAAATTACTTGCACGGTGCTGGTACTGTTTATGGCACACTCGGTTCTATTTAAGGTATATGTTAAGGTTGTATTTGGGTTTGTTATTGGTGTAGCGCAGGTATTACAATTTAAAAATGTATTAGGTAACCAATTATAACTTGCAAAAGCCGTACTATCATTTATACCTAATTTTGTTTGTTGGTTAGGGCAAAGTACTTTATTTAAACCTGCGTTGGCGGGTTGGGTTGGGGTGTATATTTGTATAAGTACACTATTCATAGTAGTAGTTAGTAGTAGTTCTCCATTGTTTTGTTACACACAATTAATATAATGTGCGCCTTTTACAAAAGCAAATAAATGTTAATTATTAAATTGTTAAATAAAAGGTTTCCAAAATCATTATAAAATTCCTTCGTCTTTCAATTCAAAAATAGTGTATCTTTAAAGGCTGTTTATGATAAATTACATTACCGGAATTCTTACTAGTTTAAATCCTGCCTTTGCCGTTTTAGAAACTAATGGCGTTGGCTATGGTTTATATATTTCGCTTACAACCTTTACCCAAATACAGGATAAACCAATTGTAAAACTTTTTACCCAAAGTGTTTACATTCGCGATGATAACCCAAAACATTATGGTTTTGCCGATGAAGAAGAGCGAGAACTGTTTCGTAAACTTATTTCGGTTAGCGGGGTTGGCGGCGGCAGCGCGTTGTTAATGTTAAGTAGCCTAAGTGCCAACGAAATTGCCGGTGCCATAAATACAGCAAATGTTACTATGTTAAAAAGCATAAAAGGCATTGGCGATAAAACAGCACAGCGCATTGTGGTTGACTTAAAAGGCAAGCTGGGCAAGCATGAAGGAGGAATTTCACAGATTTTAACGCCATCATACAATAAAAATAAAGAGGAGGCGTTATTAGCTCTCACTACCTTAGGATTTCCAAAATCATCTGCCGAAAAAGCGCTTGAAAAAGCTATTAAACAGCAGGGAATTGGAACCGATAATGTAGAAATGTTAATTAAACAAGCACTTAAGAATTTTTAATTATTTTTAGTTTTTTTTGAGAGCCAACGGAATTATAAATTTTGTATTATTAACAAGCGCTACAGCTTGTTTAATGGGTGTTGTTACCAAGTCTGATAATACAGATTTTGATAACACAAACCCCTTTTATACCGATACTGCCCAAAAAATTATATCGGTTATTGATACGCCCCAAACAGATTTAAAGTACGATTTTAACGATAATAACGGTAAACCCCCTCAATTCGATCCAAAATCTAAATTGTATTTAGAAAATCCAAGCAATGTAAAAACCGAAACTGAGTATAACCCTAAAACAGGCCAATACGACGTAAAGCAAAAAATTGGCGATATGGATTACCGCCCCGAAACTTATATGAGCATGAAGGAATACCAAAACTACATGTTTAAAAAAAATATGCGCGAATATTGGCGTTCACGTGTTGCGGCTGATGATTTAAATAACAAACCCCGCAAAGGCATGATACCCAAAATGCAGGTTAATAGCGAGTTGTTTGATCGCATTTTTGGTGGAAATACTGTAGACATTAAACCAACGGGTACAGCAGAATTAATTTTTGGATTAAACCGTAATAAAAATTTAAATCCTGCCATTCCTCAACGGCAACAAAAAATTACCAATTTCGATTTTAACATGCGTATTCAATTAAACCTAATTGGTAAAATTGGCGATAAATTAAAAATTAGTACCAATTACAATACCGAAGCCAGTTTTGATTGGGAAAATCAAGTAAAATTAGATTATACAGGCTATGAAGACGAAATTCTAAAAAAAATAGAAGCAGGTAATGTTACTTTGCCACTAAACAGCTCGTTAATAAGTGGTAGCCAAACTTTATTTGGAGTAAAAACTCAATTGCAATTTGGCAGGTTAATGATGACTACCGTTTTTTCGCAACAACGCGGTAAAAAGCAAGAGGTAACGGTACAAGGTGGGTCGCAAACACAACTATTTAATGTAAATGGCGATGCTTATGAGCAAAACCGTCACTACTTTTTAGGCCATTATTTTAGAGACAATTACGATAAATGGATGGGTACCTTACCCGTAATTAATACACCTGTAGTAATTACAAAAGTTGAGGTGTACATATTAGGGATTAACGGAAGTGCTGAACAAACCCGTAACATTGTTGCCTTTGAAGATTTAGGGGAAGATGTAAAAAATGTTTGGCCGGGCTTGGCAGCAACCTCCGGCGGGAGTTTAATTTCCCCTTCAAATTATGCAATTGCCGATACTTCGCCTGATAGTATACCTTATAACAATGCCAATAATTTATATTCTATAATGACGAATACTTTAGATGGTATTTTAAAAAATAGATCTTTAATCGATGTTCAAACGTTAGCGTCTACAAATACTGCCAGTAACACCAATAACGATGGATTCAAATACATGGATCCTTCGCGCGATTACAATACCATTCAAAATGCACGTAAGTTAAATCCCGCGGAATATTTTTTTAATCCCCGTACAGGTTTTATTTCCTTAAATCAACAATTAAATAACGAGCAGGCATTAGCCGTTTCGTATCAATTTACTTATGGTGGCAAAACGTATCAAGTGGGCGAATTTAGTGATCAAATACCCGATAACTCTAAACTATTAGTAACTAAATTATTAAAAACAGTATCCGTTAGCGTTAAGCATCCTATGTGGGACTTAATGATGAAAAACGTTTATTCACTTGGCGCTTATAATTTAAATTCAGACGCCTTTAAATTAGATATATATTATAATAATATTGAAACAGGCGTTGATGTACCGTATTTGCCTTTTGGTGCTATTAACGGGCAACAATTAATTCGGGTACTAAATTGCGATAGGTTAAGTGCTAATGGCGATAGAGCCCCTGACGGAGTGTTTGATTTTATTAATAATTATACTATTTTGCCTAACAACGGGCGCATATTTTTACCAACCGTTGAACCTTTTGGGCGAAGTTTAGAGGCCAAATTTTCAGCATCCGATTTTCCGGAGGCAAACAAATATATCTTTAATGAGTTGTATGACTCTACCAAAACAGCGGCTTCGTTTATTCAAAATAAAAACCGTTTTAAAATTAAAGGAAGTTACAAATCTGCTTCAGGGTCTGAAATTGCATTAAATGCTTTAAACATTCCTCAAGGTGGTGTAATGGTTACTGCCAACGGTGTTCCTTTGGTTGAAAATACAGATTATACCGTAGATTACACTTTAGGCCGCGTAAAAATCATTAACGAAGGTATTTTAAATTCAGGGGCTCAGGTAAAAGTAAGTTTAGAAAGTAATTCGCTTTTTAATGTGCAACAAAAAAGTTTGTGGGGTGCACGCTTTGATTATAACGCCGGACGAAATTTAAAATTAGGCGGTACGTTTTTACGTTTTAGCGAGCGTCCAATTACTCAAAAAGTTAGCATTGGCGACGAGCCCGTAAGCAATATTGTAGCCGGCATTGATTTTAATTATAAAACCGAAACACCTTTTTTAACACGATTATTAGATAAATTACCTTTATACAGTACTAAGGAAATGAGCAGTATTAGCATGCGTGGAGAATACGCGCGCCTGTTTCCCGGTAACGCTGCAGCTATTAAGAAAAACGGCGGCAACTCGTATATTGATGATTTTGAAGGTTCTATTTCATTAATTGATGTGCGTAACCCAAATGGTTGGGTGTTAGCTAGTATTCCTCAAGGACAATCTACTTTATTTAAAGAAGCCATTACTTCAAATACAATATCAACGGGTTTAAACCGTGCGCGTTTTAATTGGTATAGTATCGACCCCATGTTTACTAGGCAACAATCTAACACTACACCAAGTGATTATAATAACACCGTATTTTCAAACAACATGTGGCGCCAGGTGTTTGAAACGGAATTATTTCCGGGTAAAACACCGCCTAACGGTCAGCAGGTTATTCTTCCTGTTTTAGATTTAGGTTTTTACCCTACTCAACGTGGTCCGTATAATTACGATGTTTTACCTACATCCGAGTCCGCAGGTATTGATGCTAATGGATTATTAAATAACCCAAAAAGCCGTTGGGGAGGCATAATGCGTCGTTTAGAAACAAATGATTTTCAGGCGGCTAATGTAGAGTACATTCAGTTTTGGATGATGGATCCTTATAACGATGATTACGATGTAGCCACTCATCCTGATTTCGATAAAACCAAAAAACCGATTGGCGATTTATACATTAATTTAGGTAACATTTCAGAAGATATTATTAAAGACGGGCGCATGGTTTACGAAAATGGCTTGCCGGGAAGTAGCACGTTTGCCAGCGCTTTGCCACTCGATTCTAATAATGTCGCCAATATACCATTAATTCCACCAACAGTAAATGCTTTTTCGCAAGATCCTTCCGATCGCCCTTTTCAAGATGTGGGTTATGATGGGATGACGGACGAGTCAGAAAGGTATCGTTTTAGAGCAGCATTAACAAATATTAATTCAGGAATTTATTCAGGGCCTGCGGTGGATGCATTTAGGAATGACCCAAGTAGCGATAACTACCATTTTTTTAGAGGTGATGATTATGATACTGATAATGAAAAAACATTAAAACGTTATTCTAAATACAATAACCCTTCGGGTAATTCGCCAACCGAAGAACAATATAAAAATTTAAACTCCGGAGGGTATTCAACTGCCGCTTCTAATCTTCCAAATATTGAAGATGTTAACCGCGATAATACATTAAGCGAAACCGAAAACTACTACCAGTACCATATTAAAATATCGCCAAGCGATGTAAGTGCTACATCGGTAGGTACTAATTATTTGGTAGATGCTTTTGATGGCAGTGCCGATTTTGGCGGTATTAAAAAATCCGTAAAATGGTATCAATTTAAAATACCAATTTCGCAATTTGAAAGTGTAGTAGGTGGTATAGAAGGTTTTAACTCCATTCGTTTTATGCGCGTGTACATGAAAGGGTTCGATCGCCCAGTATTATTAAGGTTAGCTCGTTTTGAACTGGTTCGTAGCGATTGGCGCCGTTACCAATTTGATTTAAAACAAACCGGCGAATATTTGGCTGTAGATAATAATTCAACTTCGTTTGATGTAAGTGCGGTAAACTTGCAGGAAAATAGTACAAAAGTGCCTGTAAACTATGTATTACCGCCAGATATTCAGCAACAACAAAATGTACAAACTACCAATTTGGTGTTGCAAAACGAGCAGGCGTTACAAATGCGTGTGTGTGATTTAAAAGATGGCGACAGCCGTGCCATTTTTAAAAATGTAGATTTAGACACACGTATGTTTAATAACATAAAAATGAATGTGCATGCCGAAAAATTAAATAATGTTCCACTAAATGACGGCGACGTTACTTTATTTTTTAGAGTAGGTAGCGATTACAATAATAATTTTTACGAATATGAAGTGCCTCTAAAATTAACTCCCAAAGGCAATTACGACCCCAACAGTACTGATGCTCGCTACCAAGTTTGGCCTGCTGAAAACGAAATTAATTTTAAATTTTTACAGGATATTACTTTTATTAAAGATCAACGTAATAAGGAATTTGGATATTTCAGCAGTTCTAATCAAATAACAAAACCTTACACTAAATCAATGGATGGATATAGTGTAACAGTTGTTGGTAATCCAAATTTAGGTGCTATAAAAAGTGTAATGGTGGGTATTCGAAACCCTAAAGGCACCGATAATTTAGCGCATTGTGTGGAGGTGTGGATAAACGAGTTACGCCTAACCGATTTTAACAACAAAGGCGGTTGGGCTACTACGGGGCAAATACAAGCAAAATTAGCCGATTTAGGAATGGTGAGTTTAGCCGGAACATACAGTACACCATTTTGGGGAAGCGTTGATAAAAAAATAAATGAGCGCAGTAAGGAAACTAATTTAAATTGGGATATGAGTACATCCTTAAACATGGGAAAATTCTTTCCAAGTAAATGGAAGGTAACCCTGCCTATTTTTTACAACTTTGGTAGAACAGTTATTACACCTTTGTTCAACCCGCTCGATCCGGATGTTAGAACAGGCGATCTAATAAAAAACAATGCAATAAGCGATGGTTTAAAAGATACAATAAAACGACAAACGCAAGATTTTACCGAACGCAAAGGCTTTAACATTACCAATATGCGTATTGATGGTTTAAAACGAAAAAACGCAAAACCTTTTCCTTGGGATATTAAAAACTTTAGCGCTACTTATGCGTATACCGAAATAAATAAAAACAGTGTAAATATCGAATACGCCACAACAAGGCAATACCGTGGTAATTTGCAATACGCTTATAGTTTACCTACACCGCCTACGCTTAAGCCTTTTACTAAAATAAAGTTATTTGATAATAAATGGTTTGCGCTAATAAAAGATTTTAATTTGCAACTACTGCCTAATAGTTTTGGCGCTAGCATAGATTTAAACCGAATCTATTCCGATTTAAAAAACAGAGATATTACCAGTTTGTACTCTGGCTCCAGCGAGTTTGCGCCGCCTACTTTATACAATAAAAATTTTACAATTTCGCGGCAATATAATTTGCGTTGGGATTTTTGTAAAGCAATTAAATTTACATTTTTAGCAAATAACGATGCCAGAATATTAGAGCCACAGGGCGATGTAAGTAAAACCAATCAAGAAAATAGAGATTCGGTATTAAGTACTTTTTTACATGGGGTTAATAAAAATGGAAGAGTGCAAGGTAAATTTGGCGAAAATACTATCTATCGCCAACAAATGAATGTGGATGTTAATTTGCCGTTAAATAAAATTCCTATTTTAGATTTTATGACCGTTACCTACCGTTATGGAGGAACATATACCTGGAATCGTAGGCCATTTGCCGCTGATGATACAATTGGTAACACCATACAAAATACAAATACGCATAATTATACCGCTAACTTTAATATGACACAGTTTTATAATAAAATACCTTATTTTAAACGTATTAATTCCGGACAGTCTCGCAAAACTTTAACTGCAACTAAAAAAGATCCAAAAGCTGTATCCACAACTACCAATAATATTACTAAAGGCGCTGCAAAAGCGTTAACCGATAGTACCAATCCAAAAAAGGACGAAAATTATAAAGATATTTTGGAAATTTTAGCCAAAGGCATTATGATGGTAAAAAACGTATCCATTACTTATCAATTGCAAGGCGGCCAAGGTGTACCAAATTTTAAACCCAGCTCGCAATACATGGGAATGGATTTCGCTAATCAACAGGCACCTGGCTTTCAGTTTACTACAGGCTGGTACGATGCTTCTATCAGGCAACGCAGCGCCCAAAATGGTTGGTTAGCCCATGTGCCTTTACAAACAACACCTTACACCGAAACACATTCCGAAACATTTACGTATCGTAGTAGCATCGAACCCCACGGAAGTTTTAAAATTGAGCTAAACGGTAATAAAACAAAATCTAAAAGTATTAGCGAATATATGCTTTACGACCCGGCCAATGCCAAACCGGGTGATGGTGGATTTGTATTTGATGTAAGCAGAAACGAAACGGGTAATTTTAATATTTCCACTTTTACGTTTTTCCGTTCGTTAAGCGATAGAGGCAAAGGACCTGAGTCTACTTTGTTTACCGAATTTTTAGCTGAAAGAAGAAATGTTGCAAAAGAGTTGGGAGATAAAAATGCAAATTCTTCTGGTGAGATAAATTACACCAATATAATTAGTAAACCTGATAATTATATCGACGGTTATGATAACAACCAACAAGATGTGTTATTAGGTGCCTTTTACAAAACTTACACCGGCCGTAAACTAAAAAATTACAGTACTAAAAATGTGTTTCCAACAATACCGTTGCCAAACTTTACATTAAGTTGGGATGGTTTGGGTAAAATTCCTATACTTAAAAAAACATTCAGGAGCATTACTGTTAGGCATGGCTACCGTAGTACCTATAACATGAGCGGTTACAGTAATAATTTATTATTTGTTGGCGAAACCCAAACCGCCCGTATGCCTATAACTGTGGTTAGTGGTACTACGGCATTTAGTCCAAATTTTGTACCTTATTACACTATTAATGCCATTACATTAACCGAAGCATTTGCTCCATTAATTAAATTCGATTTGCAGTTTGTAAAACAGGGTTGGAGCGCTAATATTGAAACCAAACGCGATAAAACAACTAGTTTAAACATTACACTTCCACAAATTATTGAAACAAAAGGGCAGGAGTATATTTTAGGCTTGGGTTACATGTATCCTAAATTGCGTTTAAAACGTATACAAATACAAGGTAAAGTATTAGAAAGTAACTTATTGGTAAAAGTGGATGTTAGTTACCGACGTAATTTATCAGTAATAAGGCGTGTAGATGATATAAACCCAATCAGCACACCTACTGGCGGTACTAACATTATTTCATTACGTTCAAGTGCCGATTATCAGTTAACACAAAACATTAATTTACGTTTATTTTGCGATTGGATAAGAACTAATCCGCAAACCTCCGCCTCCTTTCCAACATCAAACGTAACGGGTGGTTTTAGTTTAAGAATTAATTTTCAATAAAAATATATAAGTGGATGAAATTTACTTTTAGTTTTTTTTTAGCAATAATTTGTAACGTAGTTTTTTCACAAACTATTCAAAATAATAATTACAGCACCGTTGGTTATATTAAAGACGATGGCACTGTTCAAAACGAAAATTATAGTACTCTCGGTTACATTAAAAAAGATGGTACAGTACAAAATCAAAACTATAGCACTGTTGGTTATATTAAAGAAGATGGTACTGTGCAAAATCAAAATTACAATACCATAGGTTACATAAAAAAAGACGGTACTGTACAAAACCAAAACTACAGTACCATTGGTTATGTTAAAGAAGATGGCACTATGCAAAATCAAAATTACACTACAATAGGATACGCGAAAAAAGTAAATAAAAAATGGGCGGCAGCGGCTGCATTTTTCTTTTTTTACAGGTTACAATAATTAATTTAAAAATTACTACTAAAACTATAACTATGTCAACAACACCAATTAAAAATGTAGAATACGGATTGGAAAAAATTTTTGAAGGCGCACAAGATTTTTTACCACTGTTAGGTACCGATTATGTAGAGTTTTATGTAGGCAATGCCAAACAATCGGCGCACTATTACAAAACAGCATTTGGTTTTCAATCATTTGCTTATGCAGGTTTAGAAACCGGATTAAAAGACAGAGCTAGTTATGTTTTAAAACAAGATAAAATTCGTTTAGTATTAACAACAGCTTTAAATAGTAATTCGCCAATTGGCGAACATGTAAAAAAACATGGCGATGGTGTAAAAGTAATCGCGCTATGGGTAGAAGATGCGCGTAAAGCCTTTGAAGAAACTACTAAACGCGGTGCCAAACCATTTATGGAACCAACTGTTGAAAAAGATACAAACGGTGAAGTTGTACGCTCGGGTATTTATACATACGGAGAAACTGTACATATTTTTGTAGAGCGAAAAAATTACAAAGGTACTTTTTTACCGGGCTATAAAGAATGGAAAAGCGATTATAACCCAACACCGGTTGGTTTAAAATTTATTGATCATATGGTAGGAAATGTGGGTTGGAATCAAATGAATACTACCGTTAAATGGTATGAAGATGTTATGGGCTTTGTAAATTTTTTAAGTTTTGATGATAAACAAATCACTACCGAATACAGTGCGCTAATGAGTAAAGTAATGAGCAATGGTAACGGACGTATAAAATTCCCGATAAACGAGCCAGCCAAAGGAAAAAAGAAATCGCAAATAGAAGAGTACATTGATTTTTATGAAAGTGCCGGCGTACAGCATTTAGCATTGGCTACCGACGATATTATTAAAACAGTATCAGAATTAAAAGCGAGAGGGGTAGAATTTTTACCTCCACCGCCAAAATCTTATTACGATGAGGTGCCAAACAGACTTGGTGTACATAAAGAGGCTTTTAAAGAGGATATTAAAGAACTACAAAAATTATGCATACTGGTTGATGCTGACGAAGAAGGTTATTTATTGCAAATATTTACCAAGCCGGTAGAAGACCGACCAACTTTATTTTACGAAGTAATTCAACGTATGGGTGCCAAAGGTTTTGGTGCAGGAAACTTTAAAGCCTTGTTTGAAAGTATTGAACGGGAACAGGCCTTACGTGGCACACTATAATTCTGTTTGTAATGTTATAAAATTTTAGTACCTTGGCAATCCTAATTAAAATGCAGGTGTGGCGTAATTGGCAGCCGCGCCAGACTTAGGATCTGGTGCCGAAAGGCGTGGGGGTTCGAGTCCCTTCACCTGTACGATGCCGGAAAGGGAGCAATTTTTGCTCCCTTTCCTTTTTTTATTCTCTCCACATTGCACCATACGCGAGCAAAGTCCCTTGTCCCTTCAAGGATGTCGTTCAAGTTATGTGTTGTAGGGGGTACTAAGCCGGAAAGGGAGCAATTTTTGCTCCCTTTCCGCTTTTTTATTCTCTCCACATTGCCCGTCTACGTAGGTCGTCAGCAAAATCAAATTATTTAATTTTTCCGTTCGTACTTTTCCTTCTGAAAAAACACTTTTTTTAAATTATATCCCTTCTAACCTTCTCTAAAAAAGGTTATCTTGCAATTAGAAAAATGATTAACTACTTTTTAATAATAATAGCAATCATTACTTGTTTATCTTGTAAAAAGGAGGGTAATAAAATTATTGAAAAAAATTATTATCAACCAAAAATTGGGGATAGTTTTGAATGGCGATTAGATAGTATTGAATTAAACGAAGTAAGCCAATATTCATGTAAAATTATTGATATTGATGCGTTTTCAGCCACTAAGGAATTAGTTGATGCTTTTCATGCAAAAGGAATTAAAGTAATAGCATATGTTTCAGTTGGTACTTTAGAAAATTTTAGACCAGATTCATTATTACTTCCAAAAGATATTATTGGTAAAATTTATCCAGATTGGCCAGATGAACGCTTTTTAGATATTCGTAATATTGAAAAAATGAAATCTTTTATTGTATCTCGATTTGATATGATAAAAGGTAAAGGTTTTGATGGGATAGAGCCTGATAATATAGATGTATATTCTGAGGAAACCGGATTTAATTTTGGTTTAAATGATGCTAAATTATTTTGTGAATTTATAATAGACGAAGCACATAAAAGAAATTTAAGCATAGCTCAAAAAAACACAGAAGAATTAGTGCCGTTAATGTATAACAAATTTGATTGGGCTTTGACTGAAAACATATTTCATCAAAATATACAAAGTGCTTACTCTCAATATATTTCGGCAGGAAAGCCGGTTTTTTCAGCTGAATATACTGATGAAATGAATACAATAGATTTTAACACACTAGTATGTAATAAAGCTAAACAATTGAAGTATTTTGCTTTTTTAAAACACAGAGATTTAACACAATGGACGTATGAATGTAAATAAAATACTTAATATTATTTTTGCAATATGTTGCTTCAATGTAATTGTAAAATCGCAGACAACGCTTAACTTATATCCTCTAAACGGAGCAATTGGAGTGAAGTTTTTTACAGAAAAAAAAGTATCATTAGAGCCACGCTTTGATGTTCAATTTGATTTGGCAAATGGAGAAACTAATCTGTTTTTAAACACAGAATTATTTACAACTATTAATTTTTTGAGAGAAGATAAATTCAATATGTATTCAGGTATTGGCTTGGGTGCAAATATTTATAACCAAGCCCAAAGCAATTTTAGTGGCTCTATACCAATTGGTGCAACCTATTATGTAAATGATACTAAACGTATAGCTATTATTGGAGAATGTGGATTTAAAGTATCAATCTTAGATTTTGTTAAAGTAAAGTCGTATGCTTTAATAGGGTTACAAGTTAAATTAAAAAAATAAAAACATGAAAACAGTAATTATAACAATTGGATTATTACTAATTTCACTATTAGGAATTACACAAACAAATCGTTATGTGTCGCCTACGGGTAACAATTCTAATATAGGAACACTAACATTGCCATGGCTAACAATTCAATATGGGTTAAATCAATTAACCACAAACGATACATTAAATATATTAACGGGGGTGTATACTGAAAAATTAAGTATGCCATCAAGTAATATTTATTTGCGTAATTATTTATCAAATACACCAGTTATTGATGCCACAGGTATTATAATCCAAAACTCTATTATTTCAATAACCAATAAATCAAATATAACAATTAGTGGGCTTGAACTGAAAAACAATGTTCAAAATGATGCCCAAGGTATCTTAATTACTGGTAATGGCTCTAACCTCATTATAAAAAATTGTAAAATACATGATATTCATTTTTCATCTAATGTAAGCGCTACTGTTAATGCGAGTACAAACGCTCAAGGTATTATTGTTTATGGTACAAATTCAATAACAGCAATTACAAACTTAAAAGTTCAAAATAATTTATTATATAATTGCAGATTAGGTTATAGTGAAGGAATTGCCATTAATGGAAATGTTAACGGATTTGAGGTAACAGAAAATACAGTAGATAATCTTACGAATATTGGCATTGTATTAATTGGCCACGAAGGCACTTGTATAAACCCAATAAACGACCAAGCACGAAACGGACTTATTAAAAAAAATGTAGTACGCAATTGTATTTCCCCTTACGCAACGTCTGGGGGAATATATGTTGATGGAGGTAAAACTCTTGTAATTGAAAACAATATTGCTTATCATAATGGTTACGGGATTGAAGTTGGTTGTGAAAATATTGGAAAAATAACAGATGGGATTATAGTTAGAAATAATATTATTTATGATAATCAAATTAGTGGTATTGCGCTCGGAGGATTTGCCTACCCCAGCGGTTCAGGTAAAGTAATTAATTCAAGTATTAGAAACAATACTTGTTATTTTAATGATTACAGTAATTCGGGTAACGGAGAACTATATCTTTCTTACAGCGAAAATAGTGTTATAGAAAATAATATTTTTTACACAAACGCTCAAAACACCTTGACCTATGCCGATTTAACACAGCCCACTTTAACGTTTAATTACAACACCATTTATTGTGTTACTGGCGCATCTGGTTTGCTTAATAATTGGAATGGAACAGCTTACACAGGGTTTTCAGCTTTTGTAACTGGCAGCGCAACTAACCTTAATTCTACGTTTAATAATCCATTATTTGTTGCGCCTAATATTACAACTGCAAATACCGGTTAAATTGACCACCTTAAACCGATTCAAATTGACCAGTGAATTTGCTGGCGAAGATTTTAAGTTCATGAACTGTTTTGGTCTTTAAA
>JAYVGH010000179.1:0-2038 GCA_043772435.1 Bacteroidota bacterium | reverse complement strand
CAGATATTGAAAAAGAAGATTTAGGTGGTAGTTACGCAATGCCATCTGGCCACACTGCTAATGCTTTTGCTACGGCAACATCGTTAAGTATGGCATATCCTAAATGGTATGTAATAACGCCCGCAATTGCATGGGCGGTAACTGTTGGTTATTCGCGGTTACATTTGGGTGTACATTACCCGAGCGATGTTTTAGGAGGAGCATTTATTGGGGCAGGCTCGGCATATTTTACTTATAAAGCAAATAAGTGGATAAATAGAAAATGGCCATCTAAAAATAAAAGGAATTAAGGTAGGAATATTTATACTACCATGAAAAGAATAAATAAAAATACTTTATTTATTCATTATGAGATGGTTAACGAGTTTTTTTTTAGTCAGCCGATAAATTATTTAATAGCCTAAGTTCGATTAATAAATATTGTTTTTATAACAATTAGGGCGTTTCCTGCCGGCAGGCAAGGTAATACCCCGTCCGCTGTATCTTTTTTTATTTGTCTACCACCCGACCCGAAGGGGGAGATTCGGCGCAAAAAAAGGATGTCTGCCTGCCGGACAGGCGGGACGCTACCGTCGTTAACGCTTTAAAGTCCTAAATGTCATTGATTTACAGTAAATTTTACTGTACTTTAATAATCTAACTCAGGTTATTAGACTAATTAGAAAGTATAGTATTTATAATTTTTCCTTTCATAAGTTTTGCCATTAAAGTTTAGACCTAAACGGCAACAGAAAAATTAATGGTAGAAAAAAATATTAACGAAACAATAAAACCTTACCCAAATAAATAGGTAAGGTTTTTTTATACAGGTAAACCGTTTTATTTACAGCGAAAAAGCGTAAGCTAACCTTAAAGCAACCTGACCAAAAGTTAAATCATTTTTGAAGCTAACTGCTTCATAACGAGCAGATATATCAAAATCTTTTGCAAAAGCTACACCTATACCTGGAGAATAGAGAAAGCCAGTTCCAGATCCTTCCTGTACACCAAAACCAGCACCAACTTCGCCAGAAATGTAAAACCCTTTTATTGGGAATACTTTTAAACCAGCTTTTAGTGGCACATAACCAAAATTTTCTACACCAATGTTTTTAAAATCTTTTTTTGCAAAAAAATTGGTGTAACCAGTTGTTAGCGTACCAGAAAGAGATTCTGTTATATCTCTTTGCAATTTAAGATCACCACCTATAGTAAGAGCATAAATTTCGTCAATATTACCTAAAGTTGTTCCTAAATTAACACCCAAACCTAAGCGCCAATCGTTAGTTTTTACAAGTGCTACTTCTTGCGCTTTAGAACCTGTAATTGCTAATAATAGCATGCCTGCAATTGCTAATGTTTTTGTAATTTGTTTCATAATCATATATTTTTTTCACTAATGCGCAATAATTATGCCATTATATTGCAAATATTTTTAAAAATTAATCCAAAGTTTTTAAACCAGCCTAATAAATTATAAAATTATTTAATCTGTTTCTAAATTGGGTACTATAATTAATTGCAAATTACTTTATTACAAAAGATAATAGTTGTAATTTTACCATTATTTTTCTTCCGAAAATTATTATTTAAGTATTTATTATTCAGGTCTAAGCCATATTGTAAAATTAATCGTTCCTTTGAGAAGCTTAAATTAAGATGTTTTGTTCTATTTTGTAAATTTTCTGCGCTTAATTTTTTTAACGGATATCATAAAATGGAATTTAACAACTTCTCTTTTATGGGGCAAATTAACAATTTATAAAAGTGTTTCTCTTTCAATTAAACAAACCCCAAAATACATCAAAATTTTTATACCAATTTTGTTTTTAGGGTTAAATCCCGCAATAGCGCAAAATAAATATAGTTTAAATATTAACGGTTTTTCTAAACAAAATACAATTAATTATAGAAAAAACTTTAATGATAGTATACAAGTTATTAACCAAGTAGATAGCTTGATTAATAATCTTAAAATAAACGGTTATTTTAATTGTAAGGTAAATAATTTTGAGTGGTTAAAAAAAAAATTAAATGTTGATTTATTTGTGGGTAATCA
>JAYVGH010000178.1:0-23421 GCA_043772435.1 Bacteroidota bacterium | reverse complement strand
CCGACCATCCGGTAAATCGCGACTACCATACAAAAACGAAACAATATTAATTACAGGTATGGCAATTAACGTACCGCATTTTAATTGTTGAACTTCGTCTCTTGCAATAATTTTCCGTACAATTTCAATACCGTTAGTTTCTTCGCCATGCATACCGGCACTTAAAAGTAAAGAGGGCCCTGTTTTTTTAGCACGAACTATATGTACAGGAATTTCTATTTGTGTTTTTGTATGCAGTTCGTAAGCATTTAAAATAATGGTTTTACTTTCGCCTGCGTTAATAGTTTGTTGATTTATGGTTAATGGTTTTTGCACGTTTTTTTATGTTGTTATTTAAATACTTATTCTCCCGGTTTATTAAATTCATTTCGTTCCACATACTCAATTATTTTACTGGCAATATCAATTCCAGTAGCACCTTCAATGCCTTCTAATCCCGGGCTTGAGTTTACTTCCATTACTAACGGTCCGCGGCTGCTCTGCAATAAATCTACACCGGCAACACCTAAGCCTAATTTTTTTACGGCTTTTAAAGCAGTTGAACGTTCTTCATTACTTAATTGTATTACAGTTGCCGAGCCGCCTTGGTGTAGGTTGCTTCTAAATTCTCCTTCTTTGGCTTGGCGTTTCATAGCTCCTATCACTTGCCCGTCCACCACAAAAACACGTAAGTCTGCACCCTTCGCTTCGTGAATAAATTCTTGCACCAACATATTTGCCTTTAATTTCATAAACGCTTCAATAACGCTTTTAGCTGCTTTTTGGTTTTCGGCTAAAATAACGCCAATACCTTGCGTACCTTCTAATAGCTTAATAACACATGGCGCGCCACCAATGTTTTCAACCATACTATCAATATCTTTATCTTTGGGCGAAGAAGCAAAAGCTGTTTTTGGAATACCTATTCCGGCACGTGCTAAAATTTGTAAGCTACGTAGTTTATCGCGCGAACGGACTAATGCTTGCGATTCAACTGCAGTAAAAATTTTCATCATTTCAAATTGACGAACAACAGCACTGCCATAAAATGTTGCCGACGCGCCAATACGAGGAATAACGGCGTTTACATCGCTCACT
This sequence comes from Bacteroidota bacterium, assembly GCA_043772435.1. Lineage (GTDB taxonomy): Bacteria > Bacteroidota > Bacteroidia > B-17B0 > Aurantibacillaceae > Aurantibacillus. The sequence goes on along the minus strand of JAYVGH010000178.1, from coordinate 22,344 downwards.
TCTTTGCCGTTAAAATAAATGTGAGGTCTGCCTTGTTCAATTACTAACACACATTTCATGTGGTCGAGCAACAACATTTCGTGTCCGCGTTGTTCGCCTGCTTCTATAATCCGTTTAGTGGAGTATAAATTTTTGTTTCGAGATAATACTGCAATTTTCATTTATTGTTATAATTTTGGTTTAATATATTTTTTTAACGCTTTTTTAATTTTTATGCCACCAGTGTGTATTTTATTTACATCGATAATAAATTTATTCTTAATTAATTTTCGGCCAATTAATACCGGGTAGCGCATTTTTTCTCGGTTTGAGAGCGAAATAGTAGCTATAATTTTTTTTGAACCTAACTTTACAATTGTTTTTATAGTGTAACGTTCTTCTAATTCGCCAAAGGAATTTTTTATTTTCTTTTTTGAAAATTCGTCAAAATAAAAAGTTTTAGATTGCTCGGTATCTTGTGGTAGTTGAGATACCGAAAAGGATAATGTAGATTTATTATTTTTAGTTTCAACAAAAATATTTTCGCAATGGATGGAAGAGGTGTACGCGCCAGTATCTAATTTGGCTTCAATACCGGTAATATTAAGTAAAGGAAAGTCTATAAATTCTCTCCTACCAATTAATAATAAATTATGTTTTTTAGTTTCCATTAATTTGTAAGTCTAAAAAATTGCTTTTTGGATGTTGAACATCATTTTTTTAATATTTTTTTATAATGTAAACTGCGTTTAAAAAAATTTGTTCGCCTAAAAAAATGTAATGTTTAAGGCTTACAAAAATTATAAAATCGTTTAACATTTACCTCGTTTATCAATTCATTTTTTTGTTGGTAGAAAAGTACAAAATTATTTGCAAAATAAGGTGCTAACATAACACCCTTTGTTCCTAAACCATTAAATATATGTAAATTTTTATGTTTGGGGTGGGTACCAATTATTGGTCGCCTATCGATTGAAGATGGGCGAACACCCGCTTGGTGATTAGTAATTTGATAGTTGCAGGAGATTAAATGCGTTAGTTTTTGCTCTAATTCGTTCTTCCCTTTTTGAGTAGGGGTATCCGATAAATCTTCCCATTCGTAAGTAGCACCAACTTTAAAGGTATTTGTGCTGGTATTAAAAATAAATCCATCTTTATTAATTATGGCATTTTGTATTTCTAACTCGTTACTTGTAATTGTTATTGTTTCTCCTTTAGCCGGTTTTAGTGGAATCCAATTAAAAAATGGATTGTTTTTAACTAAATACCCTTCGGCAAAAATAATATTTTTGTAATTTGTATTTTGGTAAGAAATAAAGTTTTTTTCAAAACTTAAATCTTCATAATTAAATGTTTCATTTTTAAAAAAATCGGTAAATAATTCGTTGCTTTCTAAAATAAAAGTTGAAACGTTTAAATTGCCACAATTTTTTACGATTCCAAATTCCGATTCCAATTCGCAGTATTTATAGGTATTTTTAGATTGACTGTAAATAGTTGTGTCTAAAAATTGTTGTAATTCGCCTTTTGCTTTTTTAAGCCAGAGCGTTTTTTCTTGCTCCTCAAAAAATGATTTTATAATGGGGCGATGTGTAATAATTTGTTTTGAAATTTGCGTTTGAATGTCTGAATAAAAAGGCACTAAAAAACTAATTAGTTCATCAGCTAACCAACTTTTTGTCATGCGTTTAAACACAATCGGGTTCCAAATTCCGGCAGCAATGTTAGAGCAATTACTTAACTTAAAATTTCCAATAATATTAAAAGATAAATGATTGTTTTTGAAAGTATGAGCGAGAATATTACCTGCCAAACCATTTCCCACAATTAAAAAATCAATCATGTTATTTTTTTGTTTTTACATTAGGATTGTAATTGCGTTTTACTCCTCTGTATGAATCCGAAAAAAAAACGATAAATTTTATTCCTCCCATAATGTGGGTTTGATTCGCTTCTGCGTAAAGTTCTAGTCCACCACCAATGTCGTAAGTAATTTTTTTTATTACTTGTGCGCTTATGTAAATACCAATATCGTTGTAAAATTTTGGTTGGGTAGTCATGCCTGTATCCGCTACGGCATAAACACCATAAGAGTAGTTTAGCCCACCATATAATGAAAAATTATAGTTACTAGTTTCTTTTCTTAAGCCATATCCAACGTGCCCCGAGAGATTGTTATTACTCAAAAATTCATTTCCACTCATTAAAATACCAACTTGAAATTTTTGTGTTCGGATGTGAAATTGGAAATCTAAACCAACAGCTTTTTGAGTCTCTTTACGTAAAGTTGATCCTAAATAACCACCACCAACTGTTAAATAATTATTATGAATGCGATAACGTTTACCATCATTCAAAATTTCTTCTTTTCGGTTGTATGTTGATTGAACTGTTTGGCTAAATAGTTTAAAACTACTTAAAAAAATAACTATTAAATAACGCGTTTTTATAAAGTAAAAATAAACAATATATATTATTTTTTAGTTATATTTATAAAGTGAATGTACAAAAAATAATAATATATTTTATTTATTTACTTTTTTTGGGAATTATGTTTTCTTGTGGAAATTGGACTGACAAAAAATTAGATGAAAAAATTGTAATAGTTGTTGAACCTGCTGATACTACTGATTTAAAATGGGTAGAAGGGGTTTTTGAATACGCATCGGGAGATAATATTTACCGTGAAATTTGGTTAAAAAAATCTACAATGGAATTTACAGGTGAGAGTTATTATTTAAATAAGAGTGACACCCTTTTTGCAACGAAAATGAGTTTACAAAAAAATAATGGTATTTTAAAAATGGTTTATAATGCAAATGGGCAAAATGAAGGTAAAGATGTGGAATTTTCGTTATCTTCTTATCATAATAATACATTCGTTTTTGAAAATCCATTTAGAGATTTTCCTTCGGTAATGCAATACAAATTTATAGGTGATAGTATTATAGATATTAAACAACGTGGCTTTGAAAATAATCAGGAAAAGGTTAGAGAATATACAATTACTAAAGTGAAAAAAAATTTACTGTTTTAAATGGAATGCTGATAATACAGATGTTTATGATTTTGGCGTGTTTATTTTACAAAATACTAATTTAATATTATTATAATACTATCACTAAAAATTATTAAGTCAAAAACGGATTATTCATCTTCTCAAAGCCAATGGTGGTAGGTTGCCCATGCCCACTATATACTTTTGTATCATCGGGTAACACAAATAATTTTTGTTTTATAGAATTAATAAGCGTTTGATGGTTGCCCATCGGTAAATCGGTGCGACCAATACTACCATAAAATAATACATCGCCACTAATTAGCAGATTATTTTCTTTGTTGTAAAACGAAATACTGCCCGGCGAATGACCTGGAGTAAAAATGCACTCAAATTCATAATTACCTAATTTTATTACGTCGCCGTTGTTAATGTAAGTAATTGGGCTTGGTGATTGCTCGCAATTTACGCCATACATAGCCCCACTTTTAGTCATATTATCAATAAAATAAACATCATCTTTATGCACTTCGGGTAATAAATTATATGTGTCAAAAATAAATTTGTTTCCTAAAATATGATCTATATGGGCGTGCGTTAAAAGTAAACGCCTTAAGTTTAATTTTTTTTCAGAAATAAAATTTGTTAGTTGTGTGTTTTCTGATGACGTAAAATTGCCTGGATCTATAATAATGGCTGTTCCGGCATCGTCGTATACTATATACGTGTTTTGTTGAAAAGGATTAAAGCAAAAAGATTTTAAATACAACATATTAGGCTATTTTTTTTATAAATTTTAATTGATTGTTTGTGAATGAAATTAAATTTAAACCTGCATTTTTTCCTATTATAAAGCCACCTAATTTATCTTGAATAGAAAGTGCTTTGGCTCCATTTTTTGTAATAAATTGTAAAACAGTTTCTAAATTAAATACTTCAGATTGTTTTAAAATTATATTTATTTCCGAAATTAAATCTAATTGCATATTGCTTGCAAGGCTGTCAGTTCCTATACAAATAGTATTTTTTAATTCTGAAAATAATTTAAAATTCGGTAATTTATTTTCAATAAATAAATTGGCATTCGGGCAAAAACACCAAAACACGTTTGATATGTTAGTTTCTTCAATATCTTCTTTTTTAGTAACGGTGTTATGTACTAAAATAGTTTGCTGATTCTTAATAAAGGAATAATAATGTTTTAAACTGGATGTATACGGAGCCTTAAACCAAGATATATCTAAATTTAAAAAAGCATACAATTTTTCAAAATCATTCTTTTCTCCAATAAAAAATTTTGTTTCTTCCTCACTTTCCTGATTGTGAATTGCACTAACATTAGTATTTTGTAAATTAAATTCTGAAATTAATTTAATTAATTCGTTACTTGAACTGTAAGGAGCATGTGGAGCAAGGCTTCCAATTAAACCGTTATTTTTTAAATCATTTAATAAATCTAATCCTTTATTAAAATTTGTTTGAGCGTTTATAGGATTTAAACCCAATAATTCAATAAAACTATGATAATAAATTTTGCTTTGTTCTTTAATTTTATAGCTGTCATTTGTATTGCAAATATCTCCAACTGCCACTATTCCTGCTTCCCACATCTGTTTATTTGCTTGTTGTTGATGTTCTGTAATTTCTTCTTTGGTAATTTTATTTCTGTTAATAATTAGCTGTTTAGCAAATTCGGGCAAACCTGTATGCTTTGGTATTAAGTTCTTTAAATGACTTAATTCTAAATGGCAGTGGGCATTTATAAAACCAGGTGTTATAATTCCGTTTAAAGTTTCAATATTTAAAACATCGGTTTCATTATCTTTAATAATATCTTTTATAACACCATTATTTTCAAGCACTAACACGGTGTTTTCTAACAAAAATTTGTCACCGTTAAACAGTTTATCAGCCTTTAAAAATCGCACATACAAAGTTAGTTATTTAATGTTTGGTTTGGTATCTTTGTACTTTATTTTGATTATTAAAAAAAACATACGCGCTCTTTCTTTACAGCAATTAATTGATGTGTTTACACAAATTAATGAACCTTCTTTTAGAGCTAAACAAGTTTACGACTGGTTGTGGGCAAAACGTACTATAAGTTTTGAAGATATGTCTAATCTTTCAAAATCTTTACGTGAGTATTTAGTAACTAATTTTGTAATTAATGCAGTTCAAATTTCAGAACTACAAATTAGTAACGACCGAACTATAAAGTGTGCCATGAAATTGCACGACAATTATGTGGTAGAGAGTGTTTTAATTCCTCAAGGTGAGCGAATGACGGCTTGTATTTCTTCACAGGTAGGTTGTAGCTTATCCTGTAAATTTTGTGCAACCGGTAAATTAAAACGCATGCGTAATTTAACGGCAGATGAAATTTACGACCAAGTTGTATTGGTAAAAAACACAGCGTTTGAAAATTACGCTACACCACTTACAAACATTGTTTACATGGGGATGGGCGAACCTCTTTTAAACTACACTGAAGTTTTAAAATCAGTTAATATAATAACAAATCCTAATGGTTTGGGAATGTCACCAAAGCGCATAACTGTTAGTACTGCAGGCGTTGCAAAAATGATTACAAAATTAGGAGACGATGAAGTAAAATTTAATTTGGCTTTATCGCTACACGCTGCAAATGACGAAAAACGTAATCATATTATGCCAATAAATGAAACTAATACATTAGATAATTTGGCAGATTCATTACTACATTTTTACAATAAAACAGGTAACCGCCCTACATTTGAGTATATTGTTTTTAAAGACTTTAACGATTCTTTAACCGATGCACAGGAATTGGTAGATTATTGTAAAAAAGTAAAAAGCAAAGTAAATATTATTGAGTACAATGCTATTGACGATTGCGAATTTAAACAAACGTTGCCCCAACGTTTACGCGCTTTTACAAATTATTTAGATGATAATAATATTATTTGTAACGTGCGTCGCAGCAGGGGTAAGGATATTGACGCTGCTTGTGGACAGTTAGCCAATAAAAATAAATTAGCGCAACAAAATTTAAAATAATGTATATTTAAAATATAATTGAGTAAAGTTGTCGACGATATAAAATTACCTGTAGCACAGTACATGGATGTCTTTGAAGAAAAATTTAAAGGCGCTATGAAAAGTAGTGTGCCATTGCTTGATAAAATTACCAATTACATTGTAAAACGTAAAGGCAAGCAAATACGCCCAATGTTTACGTTTTTATCTGCTAAAAGTTTTGGCGAAATTAACGAGAGTACTTACCGTGCCGCGGCTTTAATAGAGTTGTTACATACTGCAACATTGGTTCACGACGATGTTGTAGATGATAGTAACGAGCGCCGTGGTTTTTTTAGCGTAAATGCTTTATGGAAAAATAAAATTGCTGTTTTAATTGGAGATTTTTTATTATCAAAAGGGTTGCTTCTTTCTATCGAAAATAACGATTTTCATTTATTGAAAATTGTCAGTAATGCCGTACGAGAAATGAGCGAAGGCGAATTATTACAAATTGAAAAAGCCCGACGATTAGATATTAGCGAAGAAATTTATTTTGAGATTATTACTAAAAAAACAGCTACTTTAATAGCTGCTTGTTGCGGAGCCGGTGTAGCTTCGGTTACCAACGATGAAAAAAGTATAAATGTTGCTAAAGAATTTGGAACACTAACAGGTATTGCTTTCCAAATAAAAGACGATTTGTTTGATTTTGGGAGTGATGATAACATTGGAAAACCTACAGGTATTGACATAAAAGAGAAAAAAATGACATTGCCTTTAATTTATGCCTTAAATAATAGTACCTGGTTAGAGAAACGAAGAATTATAAACATTATTAAAAATCATAACGAAGAAAGCGAAAAAGTAAACGAAGTAATTCAATTTGTAATTGATAAAGGTGGTGTAACCTACGCTACTAAAATAATGAATGACTACAAACAAAAGGCATTAGAAGCATTGGCACAATTTCCGGATAACGACTCAAAACATAGTTTACAAAAATTATTAACGTATGCAATTGAACGAAAAAAATAAAATACTGACAGTTCGAATTTTTATGCCAATTTTTTTTGGCATAATGTATCAAGAACTTAAACATCAAACGCACTTCTCTATGCGCTTGTTACGCGCTATTATAAGTGACATAAAAATAACTTTGCTATTAATTGTGTTAGTTACTTTCACATCTTGCAATCCTTCTAAAACTGAGGAAAAAGAGCTATCTGAAAAAGAAAAACAATCAATAGATTCAGTTTCAAAAGTGCAACAAAAATATGTGGTCGATTCGCTTAAAAAAATTAATCCATTATTAATGATGCCCCCCGATAGTAGTTTTACTGGTGATTATATTGACAAATATCCTAATGGCATTATTAAATTTAAAGGGTATTATCGTTTTGGAAAACGCCACGGGCAATGGATAAGTTTTTACGAAAATGGTTTGCCTTGGAGCGAAATGCACTTTGATAAAGGTGTACGAAGTGGTGTAAATATTACTTATTTTGAAACCGGTAAAGAACGTTATAAAGGTGTTTATAAAAACGATAAACGCGATAGCATTTGGATGTATTTTGACAGCATTGGTAATTTAGCCGAGAAGTTATTATATAAAGATGATAAGGTTATTCAAAAATTACCTATAAAATAATTGTATGCCCGATATTAAACTAAATATTCAAAATCCGGATAATACCATTACTTCTTTAGAAGCGCCAACTGATATGGGCTTAAGTTTAATGGAATTTTTAAAAGCAAATGACTATGATATTTTAGCTACCTGCGGTGGAATAGCATTGTGCGCCACCTGCCACGTACAAGTAATAAACGGGTTTGAAAAATTAAATGGAATTACTGATGACGAATACGCCATGCTGGATACATTACCTAATATTACCGGTACTTCGCGCTTATCCTGCCAGCTTCAACTGAGCGAAAAACTAAATAACATTACTGTAAAAATTATGGGTGATGGGGTTTGATAATTTCTTAATTAGTTAATTATTACTATTTTTTTTAATATTATTTTTCCACTAAATAATTTTATTTTTAGGAGATAAATGCCATTACTAAAGTTACTAGTATTAAATAATATACTATTGTTATAAAAAGTATTTGTAGTATAAATTAAAATACCTTTATTATTATAAATTTCTATTTCTGAATTGAATAAATTGTTTTCGATACTATTTGATTTAGAAGTTATTATAAATTGATTTGAGCAAGGATTTGGAAAAACAGAAACCTCATTGGAATTTTCTAGTTTTGAAATGTTGGTAGGTATTGGCTCAAGTGATGACGTTGAGCCTAAGCTACAGTAATAATCAGATTTAACATCAAATGCATCATAAACATATAACTGTAAAGTTTGAAATGTGAAATTACTTGATGTAAAATTAAATTTATTAAATGTGAAATTTGTTATAACATTAGTTGAACTAAAATTTACTGTATCTAACTTACATAATGCAGTTGCAGTATCAATTTGTCCATAGTAATGTATGCTAGATGTAGTCATTCCAGTATACAGTAATTTTCCATTATTTGAATTCAAAATTTTTAGTGGTAAAACACTCATAGTATCTGTTGTAAATAATATACTTTTTCTTACGATACCGTTTGAATCTATAAATGTAAATCCAGAACGTTGTATATTTGGAAAATTTCCGTACGCTTCAGGCTCACTTAAAATAGCCAATTTATTGGGAGCAAAATTAAAAATATCAAAGAATTCTGCATTCCCAATCCCAGCCTTGTAGTTATTACTCCAAATTACATTTATATTTTTATCAAGTTTGGTTATGTTACCTGCTAATAGATTTGATGAATGGCAAGAAACACCAGTCAAATAAAAGCTATTATCTGAAAACTTAATTCCATTATAAAATCCACTTGAAATTACATTAGACGTACTCATAGTAAAATCATTTATTTTATTTCCTAAAGAATCTACTAAAATGCATATAGCTTTTAAAGGATTTCCATCACCGTATCCAAAAAATAATAGATTTTTATTTTTCCCTTCTATTATATTGTATAAATAATTACCTTTTGGTGAACTTGAATCAGATTGGATACACCATTTTAAATTAAAATTAGGGTCAAGAAGCACTAATTTTGTATACCCATTAGAATCTATTGCCGATATAGCAATATCTCCATTTGATAATTCAATATTTTTATATAAATTTTGATAGGGATATTTTCTTGACCAAATTAATAAACCATTTGAATCTACTTTAAACAGTATCCCACTTGATTGTAAATTATACGAATTATATACTGAAGAATTTCTTCCACATATAAGAAATGTTTTGTTTTTTAATGTTTTCACAGAATTTATGAATGTCATGCGTTTGCTAGTTCTATACTTTCTAATCCACTTTGTAACTCCAGTTTTTTCGATTTTTTGTAAATATCCATCATAATTAAAAGTATCTGTTGAACTTATAGGAAATCTCCAGTAAGACCCTGCTCCAATAAAAGAGTGATTACTAAATGTATCTATAGATGGATATCCGACACAAAATGAGGAATAAATAGGGTTTGAATCACTAAATTTTTTAATAAATATATTAGATTGTGTAAAACAATTTAAGGTCGTTAAAAAAAAATAAATTCCGATAAAAATTATTAAATTTTTTCTCATACCCTAAATTAACAAATTTTGTGCCAAGAATGAAATTAGTTCAAAATTATTTCATTTCTTGTTTATAATTCCATTTCCCAAATAAATTTCTTTACAGTATTTTAGCTTTATATGGCAGTAAGTAGCGAGGTTAAGGAAACTCCTTTAATGAAACAATACAACGGTATTAAAGTAAAATATCCCGATGCTATTTTGTTGTTTAGAGTAGGCGATTTTTACGAAACTTTTGGAGAAGACGCTGTAAAAGCAAGTAAAATATTGGGCATAGTTTTAACCAAACGAGCTAATGGTTCTGCCTCACACATTGAATTAGCGGGATTTCCGCACCATTCTATCGATTCGTATTTGCCAAAGTTAGTACGTGCCGGTTACCGTGTTGCCATTTGCGATCAGTTAGAAGATCCCAAATTGGTAAAAGGCATTGTAAAACGTGGTATTACCGAGTTAGTAACGCCCGGTGTCAGTTTTAACGATAAAATTTTAAATCACCAACAAAATAATTTTTTAGCATCCATACATTTTAATAAAGAACAGGCCGGCATTGCTTTGTGCGATGTTTCCACCGGTGAATTTTTAGTAGCGGAAGGTAATTTGAATTACATTGAAAAATTAGTTCAAAACTTTAAGCCCAACGAAATTTTATTCGAAAAAAATAAACGCAATCAATTAAATGACCTTATAAGTGATAAATTTTATTCGTTTGGTTTGGATGATTGGGCTTTTACTTACGATTATGGTTACGAAAGTTTAATAAAACATTTTGAAACAGTTTCTTTAAAAGGCTTTGGTATTGAAGGTTTAAATAATGCTATTAGTGCGTGTGGTGCCATTTTACATTATTTAAACGATACCAAACACGATAAATTAAAACACATTACTAACGTTAGCCGCATTAACGAAGAGCAATTTGTGTGGTTAGATAAATTTACAATTCGTAATTTAGAATTATATAACACTAATCACGAAAACGGAAAAAGTTTAATTGATGTAATTGATAAAACAGTTAGTCCAATGGGTTCGCGTCTATTGAAGCGTTGGTTAGCCTTACCATTAAAAAATTTAGAAGCCATTAACGAGCGATTAAATGCCGTAACCTATTATGTGGAGGAAAGCGATAACCGTTTCGAAATTATTTCGTTACTGAAAGAGGTTGGTGATTTAGAGCGCTTAATTTCTAAAGTTGCTGCTTTGCGTGTTAATCCGCGTGAATTGGTTCAGTTAAAAAAGTCGTTACAATTAATAGCACAATTAAAGGAAAAACTAATTACAACAAATAATATCACGCTTCAAAAAATTGCCGATCAATTAAATCCATGTGTGTTAATTATTGAAGCTTTAGAAGAGCAACTAAATAATGACGCGCCTGTTAATGTTTTAAAAGGTGATGTAATAAATAAAGGATTTAATGCCGAGTTAGATGAATTAAGAAACATAGCATACAGCGGTAAAGATTATCTCTTAAAAATTCAGCAACAGGAAATTGAAAAAACCGGTATCAGTTCTTTAAAAATTTCGTATAACAATGTGTTTGGTTACTATTTAGAAGTAACAAACCTGCATAAAAATAAAGTACCTGTTGACTGGATTCGCAAACAAACCCTTACCAATGCCGAGCGTTACATTACACCTGAATTAAAAACCTATGAAGAAAAAATTTTAGGAGCCGAAGAAAAAATTACAGCCATTGAAGTTAAGTTGTTTGAAAATTTGGTTCGGAGCATTGAAGAGTATATTCAGCCCATTCAATTAAACGCCGTGTTACTAGCTAAGTTAGATGTATTGTGTGGCTTTGCTACCTTGGCTTGTGATAATGGTTACAATCGCCCGGTTCTTAATAACGAATTTGCCATAGATATTAAGGAAGGAAGGCATCCGGTTATTGAAAAACAATTACCGGTTGGAATTGAATATGTGAGCAATTCTGTTTTTTTAGATAATGACAGTACTCAACTAATAATGATTACGGGGCCAAATATGAGCGGTAAATCGGCTCTATTACGCCAAACAGCTTTAATTGTTTTGTTAGCGCAAATGGGTAGTTATGTGCCTGCACAACAAGCCAATTTAGGACTTGTAGATAAAATTTTTACCCGTGTTGGCGCTACAGATAATATTAGTAGTGGCGAAAGTACGTTTATGGTAGAGATGAATGAAACTGCCAGCATTTTAAATAACTTAAGCGATAGAAGTTTAGTATTGTTAGATGAAATTGGAAGAGGTACAAGCACTTATGATGGTATTTCTATAGCTTGGAGTATTTCAGAGTACATTCACAATCAGCCTAAAAATAGGGCAAAAACATTGTTTGCAACGCATTATCATGAGTTGAATGAAATGACTAATTTATTTCCACGTATTAAAAACTTTAATGTAAGTGTAAAAGAAAGTAATAATAAAATTATTTTTTTACGCAAATTACAAGAGGGTGGGAGCGAGCATAGTTTTGGTATTCACGTGGCGCGAATGGCGGGTATGCCCAAAATTGTAATTGACCGCGCCAATGTTATTTTAAAAAAATTAGAACGTGAACATGAGTTGGAATTAACTGAAGGCGAAGAATTAGTTATAAATGGAAATCAAAAACTATCTAAAAAATCTGGCAGGTTAAGCGCAGTCGAAGTCCAGCCACAATTAAGCTTTTTCCAGTTAAACGATCCTCTTTTAGAAAAATTGCGAGAAGATATTTATTTGATTGATATTAATACATTAACACCTGTAGAGGCTTTGTTAAAATTAAGTGAGATTAAGAGGGCGTTGGGAGGGTAATAATTTTTAAAATGAATTATTTTTGATTCGTAATTTGTAAGATTTCCAAATAAAAAATATACCAATTAAAACAAAAGGTATACTTAAAATTTGACCCATGTTTATGGGTAATTTATTTTCAAAAGCTTCCTGATTTTCTTTTAAAAACTCAACAAAAAAACGTTGCGTAAACATTACAACACACATTAAACCAAACATAAAACCCGCACCTACATTATTTCGTTTATTTTTCCAAAACCAATACATTACAAAAAATAATACTAAACAAAACAATGCTTCGTATAACTGGGCAGGATGACGGGCTGGAATTTCAACTCCAAATTTCTCTAAATTTATCACGTCTTCTTCGTTATTTTTAAAAATAAATCCCCAAGGTACATTAGTTTTGTAACCAACAATTTCGCCATTAATTAAATTGCCAATTCTTATAAAAAAAGAAGCCAATGGCACGGCAATTACCATTTTATCAAACAACCATAACCAATTTTCTTTTGTTTTACGGCAGTATAAAATCATGGCGATTATAATACCAAGAGCTCCTCCATGACTTGCCAAGCCACCTTCATATACTTTTAATATGTTTAAGGGATGCGAAATATATCCTTCTTGAATGATATTACCGTTCATATCTAAAGTGTCAAATTGCGGACCATAAAACAAACAATGCCCAAGACGAGCACCAAGCACAGTACCCAGAATAATATATAAGGTTAATGTATCTAGTTGCTTACTTGTACGGCCTTCCGCTTTAAAAACTCTGTTTAAAACAAAGTGACTGGCAATAAATGCCATAGCCCACATTAAGCCATACCAGCGAACTGGCCAATTAATACCGGGTATTGTAAAAATTTCGGGAGATGGATTCCAAACTATTGAGAGGTCAAATATCATAGGTTAAAATTAGTGATTAATATGTGAAATTGAAATATAAAATAATGATGCCAAAGGCATCAAATATTTATAAAAAGGGTTTCGTATAAATTTGGTGCGACCCTAAATGGGTCGAATGTTAAAGGTCTTATTTTTTATAAACAAATAATCCCTTCGGAATTAAAACATAACAAAATTAAAACAAACTGTGATATTATTTTATCTATTAATCCCTCTTTTATTCATTTCTTTTTGATAGGCTTTTGCAAATTTTTCGTGTTGGGAATATGTTTCCGAAAAATCAGAATAACCATTTAAACTCGGTTTGGCACAAAAGAAAATGCATTTATGTTTGGTATAATTTAAAACTGCATCAATTGCTTGAGGATATACCAAACAAATTGGTCCCGGTGGCAAACCTTTGTACTTATAGGTATTATAGGGTGAGTTAGTTTCTTTGTCTGCATCTAAAACTCGTTGAACGTTAAAATTTTTATTGGCGAATTTTAAAGTTGGGTCGGCTTGTAATAGCATATTTTTATTAAGACGATTAATATAAACGCCCGCAATTTTTTGTTGCTCACTGGCAATGCCGCTTTCACTTTGTACTATAGATGCCAGTGTAATTATTTCGGCAATGCTATAACCTAATTTTTTTGTTTGTGCACTTCGAGTGGTGTTCCAAACTAAATTATAATTTTTTTTGAGCTGGGTTATTAAATCGTTTATACTTGTTGCCCAACTTGCCTCGTAGGTGCCAGGTGTAATCATTGCAAAACAATTGTCGGGATCTAAGCCAAATAATAGTTCTAAAGATTTATCATCTGCTATAAATTCTTCTAATTCGTTTTCATTTAGTTCTAATTTATCGGCAGTATAATTTACAAACTCGTCTAAATTATGAATTTGAGAATTATAGGTCAATTTTATTTTTTCTTGCTTGTTGTATTTAATCAGGTTAATAATTTGGCGAATGGTCATACCATTGGTTATCCTGTATTTCCCTGGATGTATGTTTTTATCCAAATCCATTTTTTTAGCTAACCATTCAAATGCTTTTACATCCACAATTATATTTTCGGAGTTAATATCGGTAATCACATCTTCAAATGAATCATTGCTTTCAATGTAAATATAGGTGTAGTTTTTATTTTTTAAGCGAATAGCTCCTGCAAAATATTTTGTATAAATATAATAGCCTCCACTTGTTACAAGTACAATAAAAATAAGTGTTACAAACCATTTACTGTTTTTAGATTTACTCATATAATTTTTTCAATTCGGGAATAAATATAAAATGGTTTTTGTATTTCCTCCCCCGTCTTTCAGGCACCCTATCTATGGGTGGGATACTATGTTTATTTTATATTTATATCGAATTTAGTTGTTGTAAAGCCTGTTTAGCTTTTGTATTAGTTGGATTTTTTTTAAGTATTTTTTCTATGTAATATTTTGCTTGTTTGTAATTTTTTGTAAACGCAAAATATCCCGCCAAATTTAATAATAAAGGTTCATAATCTGGGTCTAATTTTATAGCTAAATTATACAAGCGCATGGCTTCGGCCGGAAAACCCTTTACAAGCTTAATGTACCCAAGATTAGTGAATGCCGATACATTTTTAGGATGCTGTTGCAACACAAACTCAAATTCAGTTTCGGCTTCGTTTAATTGTTTATTTGTAGCTAATGCCGAGCCATACTTATTTCTGAATTCCAAATTATAAGGCGCTAATTTTACAGCCAGTTTAAACCATTTAATAGATAATAAAACATTATTTGTGTAAAAGTATGACTCTGCAATTCTATAGCATGTCCAGGCATCAGCGTTATCGTAAGATTGTTTTGTGAACAAACTACCGTAGCATCTTGGTTCGCCAATTTTATTTACTACAGTTATAACATTATTAAAATTTTGTTGTATAAAATTTAATTGAATTAGGGCTCGACTATTTGTAAACAAATCTTTTGCGGTTTCGCTCTTTAATAATGCAGTAGCAGAATCTAAATAGGAAATAGTTTGATCAAATTTTTCATATTGATTAATATAAGCTCTTGCGCGTGTTAATTTACTAGGATTTTTTTCGTTAATAGAAAATAAACCTACAAAGATTTTAATTTTATCTTTTTCTTTTTTAGAAATTGGTTTACGAATATAATGGTCGTGAACCGAAACGTGGGGAATATCTGTAGCGCCTGAAACCGGCATGTGGCATCCTACACAATCAACATTTTTTTGAAAGTGAATATCTGAAGTTTGTTTAAATTTTTTTACCACGGAAGGCTCAGTACAAATTACCTTAGATTTCCCATTTGAATTATGGCAATTATTACAAGCATCATTAAACACATATTTATTAGTTTCTTTAACGCTTACATGTGGATTGTGGCAAGTTATACAGGTCATTGCTTCTTTGTAAGGCTTTAACGAATTTTTATTTTTTATTTGTTCATACGATTTTATAAAACATGCACTTTGTTTCAGTCTATCAGCGTGCGATGCCATTATAAATTCTTCATCCGCATTTTTATATTTTGGTAAAAACACCGAAATAAAATCACTTAATTTTTGTCCCGGTTTAAAATCATAAAACGATTTGCCTTCTTTAAGCACTGCATTACCTTGTAGGTGACAACGCTGGCACAAATCAAATTGCAAATCAATACTTAATTTTGCCGGGTTTACAATAGATAAATCAATATATTTACTGGTATCTATTTTGCTGCCATCTTGCCTTTGTGCTACGTGTATACTGCCCGGCCCATGGCAGCGCTCGCAATCAATACCATTAGGAATACTTGTGTATTTGTTTTCAGAACCCAACACAAAATTTGGATATCCGTTGTGGCAGCTCATACATTCTAAGCCAATTTTACGGCTGAAGCGCGTGTTAAAACCGCCTTCAAATCCGGGAGGTAAATCCCAATGTTTTTTTTGGGTGTAATAGGTCATTGGCATTTGATTAATATAACCATTAACACTTTGTAAGTGAGAGTTGGTATGTTGTCCGGAACCAATGATGTAATTTACATGCTCGATTCGTTTATGAATTGTATCATTTTTTTGGTTACGAAATTCACAAAAATATAAACTATCATTTTTCCAAAAAGCGTTATAATTTAAGTCAGCTATTTTATCATAAATTGTAGATGATTTAAAATCGCCGCTCGATTTTTGTTTAGAAGCAATATCTAACGATTTGCCCATACCTGTTTTTATAAATGTATTGTAAATGCCTTGGTGGCAAAGCTTACAAGTATTCATTCCAACGTACTTCGCCGAATCGGAATGATTTAAATAAAGCAATGTGTCTGTTACAATTTTAAGAGTGAATTCTTTATCTTTTTTAAAATCGCAAAATTTAAATAAGCCAATTAGCGCAATTGTAATAGATAAAACTATATGAAATTTTTTTGGCAAAACGTTAACTGCAAAACTATTAAGTTATTGCAAATTTAGTACATCATTTATAAACCATTAAATTACGCAAATAAAAAATAAATATCAATATAACCTTTATTTATTTTAATGGTTAAACTAATAAGAAAACAAACAGTAAGCCTTTTTAAAGCGCAATACAAAAGGTTTCAAAAAAAAATAATAAATATTAACAATTTTAAATAATTTATGAAACAATTAACTCATTTTAAAATCTCTAGCCATGAAAACTTTAATCATAATCGCAGCAATTGTAGTATTTACTACACAATCGGTAAATAGTCAAACTAACACTACCCAAATTAAAGCCGATAAAATAAATTTACACGTAGTGCAACAACCTAAAAAAGTTGCTAGTTATAAAACCTTACCAGTTTTAGGTGCAAACAAAAAACATGTTGAATTACCAAATAAAGCCAATACTTCAGCTAATGTAAACACATTAGAAACTACTATAAAAACATCTCAACTAAGTTTTAACGATTTAAAAAATAAAGCCGAAGAGTTAACTCAACAATCCAAAATTTTAACTAATAATGCATTAAAATTAACTGCCGATAATAAAATAATGCAGTTAGAAATTGCAAAACAACTACAAAATGAGGCATACGTTTTTCAAAAACAGTCGTTTGAAATTTCTTTTCAAAACTCTTTAGCCGAATTTAATTTTAATAAACTTGAATTTTATCAACTTTTAAAATCTATTGTTCAAACAAACAACATAGTTACAAAAAGTATAGATAAACATAACGATGCCGAACGTGATTTAAAACTAGCAAAAGAAATGTTACAAGAAGCATACGCGATGCCAAATTTAGCAGCAATGGTAGGTAATATGAGTAATGCTGAAGAAAAAGAATATTTGGCTTTACAAAAACAAAATCAAGCTATAGAACAATTAAAAACTGTTGTTTTAAATTCAATAATTGTAAAAGAGAATTTAATATGTTTAAAATAAAATTCACTCAAATCTTCTAAACCTTCAAGGTCATTAAGATCTTGAAGGTTTATTTATTTATAAAATGTCGATTTGAGTAGCCATAAAATATAATTAGAGGGCTTACCGAGAATAATTGCAAATCACTCCTCGATACGCTCGTTCCTCGCTACTTGAAGTGACATTTTTTTTATAAATATATTAACCACATAGCCACATAAATTTTACTATGTAACTATGTGGTTTTTTATTTAAAGTTCAAACTGATAAGTTATTCCTAAACCATTTGGGTAATATCCTTGAACTAAAATTGTACCTGATTTTGTTGCCATAATATTTTCAACATCGTTTAGCGAACTTACTTTTTTATTGTCTATGCTGGTAATAATAAATCCTTCTTTAATACCAACCTGAGCAAACTTTCCGTTATGTAATTTACTTACTTTTACACCATTGTTTAAACGTAAACGGGTTAATTCTTCATCTGTAACCTTTGTAAATTCAGCACCTAAGGTAGTAATGCTTGCTTTTGCCAACTCACTTTTTTTAACCAATTTAGTAGTGTTGTCTAAACTTTTTAAAACTACGTCAAGGTCAAGTTCTTTATTGTCGCGTAAAACAACCACTTTAATTTTATTTCCCGGACGGTATTTGCTAACTTGTTCTTGTAACGCGCTTACACTTGCTACATTTACATCTTCAACTTTTGTAATTACATCACCCTCTTGTATGCCTGCATCTTGCGCACTTCCGCCATCCGTTAAACCATTTACATAAATACCTTTTAATTGTTTTATGTTTTTTTGCTGAGCAAATTTATAGTCTATATCTTGTATACTTACACCTATGTATGCGCGTTGAACCGCACCAAACTCTACTAAATCGCTTACTACTTTTTTTACAATGTTTACCGGAACCGCAAATGAATATCCTTGATAAGCCCCGTTATTACTAGCAATAGCTGTATTTATACCGATTAAGTCTCCATTGGTATTAACTAAAGCTCCACCGCTATTGCCGGGATTTACCGCAGCATCGGTTTGTAAAAACGATTCTATTGGGCGTTTGCTGTTATCAAGAATATTGTTTCTACCCTTAGCGCTAATGATACCCGCCGTTACTGTACTTTCTAAATTAAACGGATTACCAACCGCCAAAGCCCATTCTCCAACTTTTACATCATCGCTGTTTCCGTAATTTAAAAATGGAAGATTTTTTTCTTTAATTTTAATTAGGGCAACATCTGTACTTGCATCGGCACCAATTACGGTTCCTTCGTAAGTGCGTTTATCATTCATTACTACCTCAATTTTATCTGCTCCGGCAATTACATGGTTATTTGTAACAATGTAGCCATCTTCGCTTATAATTACACCACTTCCGCTGGCTTGTTGCGTATAATTTTGCTGACGTTTTTGCGGGCCGAAAAGTAATTCTGCAAATGGGTCGTAGTTTAAATTATTTACATTTTCGCTGGTTGTTTTTATATAAACAACAGCATTCACCGACTTTTCAGCGGCATTAGTAAAGTCGGTAGTTAAGCCGCCAAGTAGTGCGCCTGATGAATTTACCAAGGTAACAGGCAGATTTAAATTAGGGTGGGTTACCTGATTATTTTGTTTAGTGTTACCATAAAAATAATGTGTACCTGTTAAAGCTGCTAATCCACCCAAGCAAGCCACAACAACGGTTGAAATTAACTTTTTCATATATATAAAATTTAATTTGGTTATACTTTAAACGCAAAATTAATACCAATGTTACATTGTCAGTTTCTTTTTAACAAACCTTAACCAGGTGCTTAATTTTTTGTATTTTTATAGTTCCAAAAAATGCAATTTAAACGCAAAATACCCACATTTGTTTTCGGACTTTCTATAGGTTTAATTATTGGCGTTGGCTTTTTTGTATTTAAAATAACCGATATTTTTAATACGCTTAAAAACTCTGCAAAAGAGCAAATTACGGTTATTGAACAGCCGGTTAAAAATAATTCAGACGAAGAGAAAGAGAGTAAAAAAAATAAAGAACGCTTTAAAATTAATTTAGGAAATTCTTCAAAAGTAAACTACAAAGAGGTTGACAGTTTAATAAAACAAGATTCGGAATTAAACGTTGCAACTGATGAATTAATGTCAGTTAAAAATGTTAAAATAATTAAAATTGGTGACACAAATTCAGCCACAGACACTTTAGCGGCAAAGCTTGCCGGAGTACAAGAAAATACTACTAATTTATATTTTGTTGAGTTTTGGAAAACACCGCTAAATTCAAAAGGTTACCGTTTTACTAAAAATAAAATTATGATGTATGGTTTTATTGATTTTAATAACGTAGTAGTTTACGAATTAGAAAATTCATATTACATTAAATGCAGCGACCAGGTATTTAAATTGTTTTACGGTGGCGATTTTAAACCTCTTGAACGTGTTGTGGATACTGATTTGTTGGCAAAAATTAATTAAGTAATTATGCAAATTCAATTTTATAAATACCAGGGTACAGGTAACGATTTTGTTTTAATAGATAATCGTAAAAATGATATTGAATTAGTACCTGAACAAATAAAATTGTTGTGCCACAGACGTTACGGAATAGGGGCAGATGGTTTAATGTTTTTAGAATTAGAACCCGGCGTTGATTTTAAAATGGTTTATTTTAATAGTGATGGTAATCCAAGCAGCATGTGTGGTAATGGCGGACGTTGTATTATAGCCTTTGCAAAACAACTTGGTTTAATTATCAATACTGCGAAATTTATGGCAATAGACGGACTTCACGAAGCTACAATTGATGAAAATGATATTGTATGCTTAAAAATGAGTGATGTAAAAGAGATTGAAATTGGTGACGATTATTTTTATTTAAACACAGGTTCTCCACACTATGTAAAGTTAGTAAACGATGCTCAAAATTTTGATGTTGTTGCTAATGGAAAAAATATAAGATATAACGAGCGTTTTACTGAAGAAGGAACCAACGTAAATTTTATTGAAAAAATAAATGACGAATTATTTGTGCGCACTTACGAGAGAGGCGTTGAAGGCGAAACTTACTCTTGTGGAACGGGAGTAACTGCTGCAGCTTTAGTAGCTGCAATGCTGGGTATTTCAAATTCAAAAAACAATTGTATTATTAAAACCTTAGGAGGTAATTTAGAGGTAACATTTGATAAAGTTTTAGAACAAAATTTTTATAACATTTGGTTAAAGGGTGCTGCTCAACTTGTATTTACAGGCAATATTACTTTGTGATTGACATTAAAATAATAACCAAAACATTTAATGCTTCACAACTTTCAAAAAATGTTTGGATAGTTTTATTACACGCTAACCGCATTCCACCTCACGTTGGTTTAATACTAAATGGCAGTTACAACTCTCTTACTATTAAAGGGCAGGAGTTAGACGTTAATTTAGATGTATTGTTAAAAACAATTTCACAAAAAAAAATTGAAACTACATTCATAAAATTAGTACCTCATCCGGTTTTTAGTTACGATTATCAATTGCAAATTTTTAAAGAATATATAAAACAATTTAAACAGGTAAAGGCTTTAGAAGCAACTTGTCTATCTCCCATAAAATTATTTTTACAAGAATTTTATGCTTTGAAATTTAATACAGATGAGTTATTGTTTAATTTGATAGAGCGATTGAGTTTAAATAATTATTTAGAAGTTGCTCAAAGTTTAAATTTTAATTTATCTTTAAATAATATTGAGTTGCCTACTTACACAACACAACAGCTTAACGAACTAATTAGCAAAGAACGCTTACCTTATTACAAAGACTAATGTTTATAAAAGGAGAAAAAATATCAATAAGAGCAATAGAGTCAGCCGATGTACATCTGTTATACGGTTGGGAGAATGACCAATCACTTTGGAAGGTAAGTTACACGCAAACGCCATTTAGCAAATTTGTATTAGAAGAATTTGTAAATTCTATACAAGATATTTATACAGCAAAACAATTGCGATTAATGATTAATTCTGTTGAAACAAAAGAAACCATTGGCTGTGTTGATTTGTTTGAGTTTGACCCTCAGCATGCCCGTTGCGGCATTGGTATTTTCATACATAACGATTTTAGAAATAATGGTTACGCATCAGAATGTATTGAGTTAATAAAAAATTATTGTTTTACTACCTTATATTTAAAACAAATATTTGTTCACGTAAACTCAAGCAACCCGGCCAGTTTAAATTTATTTGAAAAAGCAGGTTTTGAAAAAAGCGGTTTAAAAAAGAGTTGGCACAAAAATAGCTTAAGCGACTTTGAAGACGTTTGGTTTTTACAATTTATAAATCCTGTAGATTAATTAAAAGATTCTACCCTACTTTTATAGGTAATAATTTTTCCATTAGGCGTATCACTTTCTACCAATCCGTCCTTTAATCGAACAATTCGATGAGCATGCAGGGCAATATCTTCCTCGTGCGTTACTAAAATAATGGTGTTACCGTTCTTTTGAATCTCTTCAAACAAGCCCATAATTTCTACCGACGTTTTACTATCCAAATTTCCCGTTGGTTCATCGGCTAAAATAATTGCGGGTTTGTTTACTAAAGCCCTAGCTATTGCCACACGCTGGCGTTGCCCTCCGCTTAATTCGTTTGGTTTGTGGCTCATGCGGTTTCCCAAACCAACTTGTTCTAATACTTCTTTAGCACGTTTGTCGCGGTCTTCTTTACTAAAACCGGCATATAC
>JAYVGH010000177.1:0-8031 GCA_043772435.1 Bacteroidota bacterium | reverse complement strand
GTGCTATAATTATTGTTGCTAATAAAGAAAAAGCAATTGCCATGAAGGAGCAGTTTGACTTGTTTGCAAAAGAAACTGATTTACGCGCATTATGTCTTTTTGAAGAAGGTAAAATTAATAAGCAAAGTGTAGAAGTTTATGAGGGAACAGATGTAGTGATAGGAACCGGAAAACGTGTTTATGAATTGTATTTTAATCAAAGCCTTAATGTGAACAAGTTAAAATTATTTATACTTGACGACGCCGAACAAATAATAAAAAATACCTGGCAATCACCTATAGATAGATTGGGTGAAAGCATTCCTAAATGTCAACATTTAATTTTCACCAACGATTTTAACTCTAAAATTGAAAAGTTGGTGAATAAATTTATGGTTGCGCCAGTATATATAGATACAAGATAATTCGTTTAGAATTTAGAATTTATTACCCAAATCAAAATTTGTTTTCCCGGATTTATTAGCTAATTTTCAGTTCTAAATTAGTTTTTTATTTCTATGAATCAATTACAAAATTACGCCCACGGACAATGGATTTCAGGCACCGAAACAGGACAAGAATTATTTAACGCCATAACAGGCGATGTTGTTGCTACAGCTAGTAGCAAAGGTTTAGATTTTGGTAAGATGTGCGAGTATGCAAGAACCGTGGGTGGACCGAAATTACGCAAAATGACCTTTCAACAGCGTGGTTTAATGTTAAAGGCATTAGCGCTTCACTTACAAAGTAAAAAAGAAGATTTTTATAAAATAAGTTGGGCAACCGGTGCTACACGTGTAGACAGCTGGGTAGATATTGAAGGAGGTATTGGAAATTTATTTACGTATGCTTCGTTACGACGCCAGTTTCCTAATGAAAGTTTTTGTTACGAGGGCGATGTAGCGCGTTTATCAAAAAACAATACGTTTATTGGGCACCATATTTGCGTACCAAAAGAAGGGGTTGCTATTCACATAAACGCTTTTAATTTTCCGGTATGGGGCATGTTAGAAAAAGTTGCAGTTAATTGGTTGGCAGGAGTACCTGCTATTGTTAAGCCCGCAGCGCTTACTTCATTTTTAACCGAAGCAGTTGTTAAGGAAATTATTGCAAGTAAAATTTTACCCGAAGGTGCTTTGCAATTAATTTGCGGTAGTGCAAATGGAATATTAGATCATGTTCAAAGCCAAGATGTGATAACGTTTACAGGCTCTGCCTCAACAGGAAAAATGTTAAAATCGCATCCACGAATATTAGAAGAATCAGTGCACTTTAATATGGAAGCCGATAGTTTAAACTGTTGCGTTTTGGGAACAGACGTAACACCTGCTATGCCGGAATTTGATATTTTTATTAAAGAAATAGTTAGAGAAATTACTACAAAAGCCGGACAAAAATGTACAGCGGTACGCCGTATAATTGTACCTGAAAATATGGTAGAAGATGTGCAAATAGCGTTGGGCAAACGCTTAGCGCAAAATATTATTGGCGATCCAAATGTGGAAGGAGTTCGTATGGGCTCGTTAGCAGGGCAATCGCAATTAATTGAAGTAAAAGAAAAAGTAGAACTACTTAGCAAAACACAAAAAATTATCATTGGCAATTTTGAAAACTTTGAGGTAAAAGGTGCCGATAAAAACAAAGGTGCGTTTATGCCTCCTATTATTTTTTATAATGATAAACCGTTTACAAATACAGATTGCCACAACGTAGAAGCCTTTGGACCAGTAAGTACTATTATGCCATACAAAACTATTGAAGATGCCATTCAGTTAGCAAAAATGGGCAAAGGCAGTTTAGTAACTAGCATTGTTACTGCAAGCGAAAGCATTGCTCGAAAATATGTAATTGGGGCGGCGTGTATGCACGGACGTATTTTAATATTAAATGCTGAGTGTGCTAAAGAAAGTACTGGTCATGGTAGCCCGATGCCTATGTTGGTGCATGGTGGCCCAGGGCGTGCTGGTGGTGGAGAAGAGATGGGCGGAAAGCGTGGTGTGTTTCATTACCTACAACGCACTGCCATACAAGGTTCGCCAACAATGATTACAGCTATTTTAAATAGCTACCAAGTTGGTGCAAAAATGATAATAAAAGATGTGCATCCTTTTCGTCAATACTTTGAAGACTTAGAAGTGGGCGAAACAACCATTACACCAACGCATACAGTAACTGAAGAAGACATTGTAAATTTTGCAAATATTAGTGGTGATAAATTTTACGCGCATTTACAACCTGATGCTTTAGATGGAACAATTTTTAAACGTACCGTAGCACATGGCTATTTTATTTTAAGTAAAGCAGCTGGGTTATTTGTCGATCCGCCAAAAGGCCCGGTGTTATTAAACTATGGTATTGATGAATGTAGATTTACTCGCCCTATTTATCCAGGTATGACAATAGGCGTAAAATTTACTTGCAAAGAAAAAATTGAAAACGATAAACCATTAACAGCAGCAAATGGTGAAGAAATAAAAGTAGGAATTGTGAAATGGGTAGTAGATATTTACGATGCAAGTTCGATGGAGGTTTTAGAAAAATACGATGCAGTTGACCAAGCAGGGCAGACGGTGGGGATAGCAACAATTTTGACGATGGTGAAATTGAGGAATCAGGAGTAGAAAACATGTTTTACTAATAATATTTTCTATGCGATATTTTATTCTTATACTTATTACTATTTGTACAAATTGTATGCATTCGAAAATACAAAATGATAATTTGATTGTAGAAAGTATATTAAAAGAATTAAAGCAGGATTGCAATGATACAAATAAAGTAAAAAAAACACTTCAATTTTACGATAGTTATCTATGGGCAAATAATTATATTAAAACCGACAGTTTACTAAACTTGTCTTATAATATTTCGTTAAAAAACAATTTTTATTTCGGTCAACTTTTTTCATTAAAAAATTTAGCAGCTCATAATATTAGAGAAGGAAATTTTCAATTAGCAATTAAATTTTATTTAAAAAATATAGAGGTTTGTAAAAGATTTAACGACACGGTAAATGTGGCACGCGCGTATGCAGGAATAGGGTTAGTACATTATTTCAACAAAAATTATTTGGAAGCAAATAAAAATTATTTTACTGCTAAACCTATTTTAGAGAAATCGGGAAATAAGGAGTTACTACATTGGCTGTATCATATTTTAGGTGCAAATTTTTGCGGATTAAAAAGCTACACACAATCACTATATTTTTTAAACAAAGCGTTGATTATTCGTAAAGACTTAAAATTAAATAACAGCAT
Organism: Bacteroidota bacterium; assembly: GCA_043772435.1. Classification (GTDB taxonomy): domain Bacteria; phylum Bacteroidota; class Bacteroidia; order B-17B0; family Aurantibacillaceae; genus Aurantibacillus. Next base: position 4,795 of record JAYVGH010000177.1, on the reverse strand, counting down.
ATGGGCTACTCAAACGCAAATAGCCGAAGTATTGCTAAACATAAACAAATTAAATATAAAAAAATTAATTCCAGTTAACTACATTTCTTACAAAAAACATCGAAAATAATTCCACTAATTTTATGACGTCAATTTTTAAAAAAAACATATTAGTTATTTTATTATTAGTACAAGTGTTTGGTATAGCACAACAGCGAAAAATAGATTCAATTTATAAGTTCTTTAAAAAAAATAATAATGATACCATTATTATTAAAGAGCATATTAGTCTTTGCCACTATTTTCAAAATATAGAATTGTATGATAGTGCTATTTTTCACGGTAAATTTGCTGTAAGATTTTCTAAAATAAAAAATTACTCATTAGGCGAAATTAGAAGTAATCGTGAACTTGGCAACACTTATATTGCAATGGACATGTTTGACAGTAGCATTATAAGCTACAAAAATGCAATTTTAAAAATTAACAACTTAAATAATAATAATTATTTTGAATGTGTAAATGGTATTGGCAATGCTTATTTTTATATGAGCGATTTTATAAATGCTTATGATTATTATTTAAAATATCTTAATCAAGCTCAAATTTCGGGTACACCTTATCAAAAAGCCAAAGGCAACAGTAATGTAGGTATAATATTAAAAGAAGAAAAAAAATATGACAAAGCTTTAGTTTTTTTTAATAAAACTATTCAAATTGGAACTGACATTAACAATTTCAAGCTCCTATCTATGGGATATTGTAACATAGCAAATATTTATAACGAAAAAGCAAAAGTCGAAAAAAAAGATTATTTAAACCACTTAGCTATTGATAACTATAAAAAAGCATTAAATTTTCATAAAAAACTAAATGATAACGATTACAAAAATCTAACAATATTATATGGCAATATAGGAAATGCATATGGCGATTTAAAACAGTATAACAAAGCTATTGAGACTTTTGAAAAAGTAGATAAAATTATTGAAACAAAGGGCTATTTCCCACAAGCGGCCTTAATTTATAATAATCTTACAAGTATATATCTTGAAATAGGTAATATTAAAATGGTAGAAAAATACATTAAAATTGCTAAAGATTTTTCTATAAAATCATCGGCACCCGATAACCTATCCCTAAATCATCAAAATTATTCTGCTTATTATGAAGTGTTAGGCGATTATAAAAATGCATTAAAAAATTATAAACTTTATAAACAATACAACGATACATTATTTAATGTCGAAAATACTGAACGACGTAAAGAACTTGAATTAAAAGCTGAATTTGAAAAAAAAGAGTCAATTAATAAGCTGCGACAAGAAAAAAAAGAAGAGATAGCTAAACGCGAAAAACAAAAGCAAATTATTTTAAGAAATGCTTTTAGTATAGGCTTTACTTTAATGTTACTCTTAGCCTTCTTTATTTTTAACGGTTTAAAAAAACAACGCAAAGCCAACAAAATAATATCTCAACAAAAACAAGAAGTTGAACTTCAAAAACAAACCGTTGAACAGCAAAAACAAAAAGTAGAAAAACACCAAAAAGAAATAATAGACTCTATAAACTACGCTAGCCGTATACAAAGGGCATTATTACCAAACGAAAAATACATAAATAAAAACATTAATAAATTAAAAAGATAATTAGTGGTAAATAATCCAGACGATAATTCAGAACTTATAAACTACATTGATACGCTAAACAATCGTATTTGGCAAATTAGAGGCGTGCCTGAATCTGATTTTGATGCGTTTACCGAAAGTTTAAATAATTTAGAAAAAGCGAAATCTATAAACTATATTACAGGAATTGCCAGATGTCAACTTAATCTTGGTATGGGAAGTTTTGTTTTAAAAAACGATAAACAATTAGCCTTAAATTATATCAGCGAAGCATTTGAAATTTTTAAAAAATTAAATGATAAAAAATGGATCGCTAATACACATTTAACCTTAGCCATAATTTACAATACTTTAGCTAATCCTGAGCAAGCTTTGTTTAATGGCTTACGCGGAATTAGTTATTTTGAAAAAAATGAAGGAGATGTGTTCGACAAAATTATGGCTTATTATATATTGGGTACTATTTATAAAGACTTAAAAAAATATGATGATGCTGAAAAATATTATAATACCGGTATTAAACATTCAACAAAAATAAATGACTCGTGGATTGGACGAATATACTCTAGTTTGGCTAATATATATACGCATCAACAAAAATACGATCAAGCCATAGATATTAGTTTAAAGGCTTACGATATTTTAAAATCGGAAAATAATATTTTAGGAGAAAGCCGCTCCTTAACCGATATTGGATTAATTTATAAAAAACAAAAAAAATACGATACAGCATTAAACTATTTTTTTGAAGGATTAAAAATTCGCGAAACAAATAACCTTACCCAATTTGTTTTAAGTAGTTTATTAGAAATTGGCAATACTTACTGCGAATTAAATAAAAATGAAGAAGCTATTTTATATTTTAAAAAAGCCGAAAAAATAGCTTTAAATTTAAATATTGAGCCTAAACTCATAAACATTTATAAAGAAATAGCGAGTGCTTATAAAGCCATTTCAAATTTTGAAGAGTCGGTTATCTATTATGAAAAGCTATTTAAAATTTCGATTATATTTAATCAAAACCAATTAGATATTAAACTTTCTAATGTTAACAGTGAATTAATTCGCGAGAAAGAAGCGGAAATAGAACATTTAAAAAATGTAGAACTTAGGGCTGCATATAATATAATTGAATTAAAAAATAAAGAAATATTAGAATCGATGAGATATGCCAGCCGTATACAAAAAGCATTGTTACCAAGCGAAACATATATTAAAAAAAATATTACAAAATTTAAACCATAATGAAAAAAATATTTTTAATCAAAATTTTATTATTGCTTTCAATTGTTATTAGCGCGCAGAATAAAAAAACAGACTCACTATTACTATTACTAAATCTTGCAAAAAATGATACTTCTAAAATAAAACTATTAATTCAATTTACTGAATTTTATAAAAATTCAAATTCTGATTCAACCTTAAAATACGCTTTAAAAGCAAACGATTTAAATTTAAAAGAAAGTTATCCAAAAGGAAATGCGCAAATAAAAAAGATCTTTGGTTTTTTGGCTTTTCAAAAAGGAGATTTTAATTCAACAATACAATTTTATAAAGAATCACTAAAAATATACATCGACTTAAAAGATGATTATAATATTGCAAAACTAACTTATCTAATTGGAGTTGCATACGTTTTTACTGGAGATTACAAAACATCTTTAATAAATTTTTATTCAGCTTTAAACATATTTGAGAAAAAAGGGTTTAAAAGTGATGCCGCTGACGTTACTATTGGAATTGCCAATGTGTATGGAAGATTAAATAACGCTCATAAAGAACTGGAATTTAATTTAAAAGCCTTAAAAATAAAGGAAGAATTAAATGATGAATATGGTTTGGCAGCTGTATATTTAAATATTGGAAAATCATATTCAAAACAAAAAAAATATAATGAGGCAATTGTATATACAACTAAAGCTATTATTATTAGCGAAAAAATAAATATGGTGAAATGGCAAATGAATTCGTATGGCAATTTAGGCGCGATTTACTCAGAAAAAAAAGATTATAAAACAGGCTTAAAGTATTTTTTAAAATGTATTGAAATTGGAGAAAAAATTGGTGACAAGAGTGGGCTATCAAATGCCTACGGAAATATTGGTAAATTATATGCCCAGCTAAACCAACAAGGAAAAGCGAAAAATTATTACACCAAAGCGCTAAATATATCCCTTGAAATCGGTGACCTTGAACAGATAAAAAATAATTATTACTCGTTTTATGAATATTTTGTAGCTAATGAAGATTATAAATCTGCTGTAAAATACTTAAATAAGTCCATTCAAATCAAAGACAGTTTAATAAATGAATCTATAAATTCTCAATTAAATGAACTACAAACTAAATATGAAACAACTAAAAAACAAAAAGAAAATGAATTGCTAACCACTCAAAATAAATTATCTACACAAACAATTAAACAACAAAAAATTATTTCATACTTTATTATTGCTGGCTTAATTTTATCGTTAGGGTTGGCTTATTTTATTTTTAGAGGTTTAAAAAACCAACGCAACGCTACTAAAATTATTTCATTACAAAAACAAGAAGTTGAAAAACAAAAAACGATTGTTGAAGAGCATCAGAAAGAAATATTAGATTCTATTCGCTACGCTAAACGTATACAAAGTGCATTATTACCTAGCGAAAAATTTATAGAACGAAAATTAAGAACCTACAAAAAATAAATCTGAAAAAAAAATCTTCCATATTTCGGCAACTTGTTTTAATTATTTTATTACCAGTAGTAATTGCTATACTGGCGTACTCATATTACAATTATAAAAAAAATAACGAGCGTTTAATCGAATCGGAATACGCCAAACGAAAAATTTTAGCCGAACAAATCCGAACCTCATTAAAAATGTTTGATGCCGCTGCCGAAATGCTTGAAGTATCATTAGATAAAGAAATTATTGAAATGAGTAACAAAATAATTAATTTGTATAATTTAGATACTACACTTTTTACAAAAACAACTGCTAACGATATTGCAAAAAAAGTAGAGCTTAATACTTTATTAAATGATTTATATATTTTTAATAGTGATAAAATTATTTTTAATACAACATTTAAAAAAGATTTAGGTTTTGATTTTAAAAAATTAGGTACGCGATATATTCGTTTTTTGGATAGTATAAAAACTTTAAATCATTGTTTTCCTGAAAGAACATCTATACAATATG